>CANJEU010000167.1 GCA_947473445.1 Fidelibacterota bacterium
CGATAAGAAGATCGGGGCCCAGCGCAAGCGCCATGGCGATCATTACGCGCTGGCGCTGCCCGCCCGAGAGTTCGTGGGGCAGCGCGTTCAGCCGGCTTTCCGCTTCGGCCAATCCCACAAGGCCCAGCAATTCGAGGACGCGCGCGCGCCGCGCCGCCCCATCGAGGCCCGCATGCACTTCCAGAACCTCGCCCACCTGCTTTTCAATATTATGCAGCGGGTTCAGCGAGGTCATCGGTTCCTGGAACACCATGCCGATGCGGTTGCCGCGGATGGTCCGCATCACATCTTCGGAGGCGCCCACAATCTCGGCGCCCTTGAACTTGATGCTGCCCTTGGGATGGCGCGCACGCGGATAAGGTAGCAGGCGCAGGATCGACAGTGCGGTGACGGTCTTGCCGCTGCCGCTTTCGCCGACAAGGGATAGCGTCTCGCCTTTATGCAGCGTGAAGGACGCGCTTTTGACCGCGGCGACTTCGCGTGCGCCCTGGCCGAAGGTGACGGCCAGATCTGTAACTTCAAGCAACGGGGCGTCGGTCATGAGAAGGTCTTACGCGGATCGAGAGCGTCGCGCACAGCTTCGCCGACGAAGATCAGCAGCGTCAGCATGCCCGCGATGATGAAAAAGCCCGTCAGGCCCAGCCACGGCGCCTGCAAATTCTCTTTGCCCTGACGCAGCAACTCGCCGAGCGACGGTGACCCCGGCGGCATGCCAAGGCCCAGGAAGTCGAGCGATGTCAGCGCCACCACGGCGCCTGAAATGATGAACGGCAGGAAGGTGACCGTCGCGACCACGGCGTTGGGAAGGATGTGTTTGGCCATCACGCCGGCATCGTTCATGCCCAGCGCTTTGGCCGCACGCACGTAATCGAGGTTACGCGCGCGCAGGAATTCGGCGCGCACCACCGGCACGAGGGCTGTCCAGCTGAACAACAGCAGCACGATCAGCAGGGTCCAAAAGCCCGGCAGAACAATGGATGAGACAATGATCAGGATGAACAGTTGCGGCAGACCGCTCCAAATTTCGATGAAGCGTTGGAACGACAGATCGATCCAGCCGCCGAAGTAACCCTGCACCGCGCCCGCTGCGACACCGACGACGGTCGAGATCACGGTCAGCGCAATGGCAAACAGCATCGAAAGACGGAAGCCGTAAATCATGCGCGCGAGGACATCGCGGCCCTGATTGTCCGTGCCGAACCAATGTCGCGCCGAGGGCGGGGCGGGGGCAGGCTGGCCCAAATTAAAATCGATGGTGCTGTAGCTGAACGGGATCAAGGGCTCGAGCATCCAGCCTTCCGCGGCGATCAAATCGCGCAGGTACGGATCGGTGTAATCCGCGGGGGTTTCGAACACGCCGCCGAAGGCCGTTTCCGGATAATCCTTAAGGACCGGCGCATAGATCTCGCCCTTGAAGCTCACCAGCAGCGGCCGGTCGTTGGCGACGAATTCGGCGAACAGGCTGCCGACGAATAAAAAGGTAATGATGACGAAGGACCAGAAGCCGCGCCCATTGGCGCGGAAATTGACCCACCGGCGGCGGTTGAGGGCCGACAAGCCGCTCGTCCAGGACCTCATGTGGCGCGCGCCTCGAAGTCGATGCGCGGATCGATCACATGATAGGCCAGATCGCTCACCAGATTGAGCACAAGGCCGATGATGCTGAACACATAGAGTGTGCCGAAGATCACCGGATAATCGCGGTCGATGATGGCCTGATAGCCCAGCAGCCCCAGCCCATCGAGCGAGAAGATCACCTCGATCAGCAGCGAGCCGGTGAACAACATACCCACCAGCGTCGCCGGGAACGCCGCGATCACGATCAGCATGGCATTGCGGAACACATGTCCGTACAGCACGCGCCGTTCGGACAGGCCCTTGGCCTTGGCCGTCAGAACGTACTGTTTATTGATCTCCTCCATGAAGGAGTTCTTGGTCAGCATCACCAGCGAGGCGAAGCCGCCGATCACCATGGCCAGCACCGGCAGCGCAAGGTGCCAGAAATAGTCGAGCAGTTTTCCGCTCCACGACAGCTGGTCGAAATTCTCCGACGTCAGGCCGCGCAGCGGGAACCAATTATAATAACTCCCGCCGGCGAACAGCACGATCAGCAGAATCGCGAACATGAAGCTCGGCACCGCATAACCGATCACGATGGCGTAGGACGAGGTGATATCGAACCGGCTGCCGTCGCGCACGGCCTTGGCGATGCCCATGGGAATGGACACGAGGTAAATGATCAGCGTCGACCACAGGCCGAGCGAGATGGAGACGGGCATCTTTTCCAGGATCAGATCGCCGACGTCGATGGTGCGGTAGAAGCTCTCGCCCAGATCAAAGGCGATATAGTTCTTCATCATGAGCAAGTAACGCTCGTGCGCCGGTTTATCGAAGCCGAACTGCTTCTCGATGGATTTAACGAACTCCGGGTCTAACCCTTGCGCGCCGCGATAGGCGCTGCTGGGGCCGGTGGTCGACATGCGTGGCCCCGTATCGCCGCCGCCGCCGCTGAATGCGGCCGTCGCGCCGGGGTCGATGCCGCGGATCTGCGCCAGCACCCGTTCCACCGGGCCGCCGGGCGCCACCTGCACGATGATGAAATTCAGGGTGATGATCCCGAACAGGGTCAGTGGGATCAGAGCAAGACGGCGAAGGATATAGGCGAACACGGGAGAGGAAAGTCCTAGCTGGTCATCTTGTTATATCTCGTGCTTGCGGATGCAGGCAGCAAGGTGGGGTCGCGCGCCGCCCGCATTTGTGGGGGCTGGTTCCAATGGTGGCACTGCCGCACGGCACGCGTCGATGGCAAAAGAACATCTCGGATGAAACGGACAACCCGGCGGAGGCGAGATGGGGCTGGGCGCTTCGCCGGGCAGTGGTTCGGAGGAGCGCTTCCGGGTGGGATCGGCCACGGGAATCGCCCCGATCAAAACGCGGGTATAGGGGTGGGAAGGGTTCGCAAAGACCTCGTCCGCCGGGCCGATTTCCACGATCCGCCCCAGGTACATAATGGCGATCGAATCGCTGATATGCTCCACCACCGACAGGTCATGGCTGATGAAGATATAAGCGAGGTTTCGTTCCTTCTGCAGCCGCACCATGAGGTTGAGGATCTGACTGCGCACCGAGACATCGAGCGCCGAGACCGGCTCGTCGGCGATGACCAGCTTCGGATCGAGCGCCAAAGCCCGCGCAACACCCACGCGCTGGCGCTGACCGCCTGAGAATTCATGCGGATAGCGGTCCAGCATCTCGCCGGTCAGGCCCACGGTCTCAAGCAGCGCACGTACCTTTTCGATCTGCTCAGCCTTGGTGCCCATGCCGTGCACTTCCAGCGGCTCGCGCACGATCTCGCCGACGGTCATGCGCGGGTTCAGCGACGAATAGGGATCCTGGAAAATCGCCTGGATGTCGCGGCGGATCTGAAACAACTCGGTCTTTGACGCGTACGCGACGTCTTTGCCCTCGAAGAGAACACGACCGCTTGTGGGCTCCTCCAAGCGCATGATGGTACGGCCCAGCGTCGACTTGCCGCAGCCCGATTCGCCCACCAGGCCTAGCGTCTCGCCGGCCGCGACGGTGAAGGTCACACCTTCCACCGCATGCACGTCGCCCACCTTCGCGGCGAATACGCCGCCGCGCACGGGGTAATATTTTTTCAGGTCCTCGACGACAAGCAGCGGGGCGCCGGCGCTCATAGCTGTTCTCCGCCCACAGGGAAGTGGCAGGCGGCGAAGCTTTCGCCGGCGGGCCGCAATTTCGGGTCTTCGCTGAAGCAGCGTTTTTGATCGGTCTCCGGCAGGCGCTTGCGCTTCCAGCAGCGGTCGGCGAAGCGGCAGTGCGCCGGCGGATTCAGTAGCGAAGGCACAACGCCTTCAATGGTCGGCAACTCGGCTTTCTTCGCGCCGCCCTTGCGCGGAAGGCTGCGCAACAGGCCCTTGGTATAGGGATGCTGCGCGTCCTTGAAGATCGCAAACACATTGCCTTGTTCTACGATCCGGCCGGCATACATCACCGCCACCTCGTCGCACATCTCGGCCACCACGCCCATATCGTGCGTGATGAACAGCACCGCCGCGCCCATGCGCTGTTGCAATGCGCGAATCAGGTTCAAAACCTGCGCCTGCACCGTCACATCAAGCGCGGTGGTCGGCTCATCGGCGATGAGCAACTGCGGCTCGCACATCAGCGCCATGGCGATCATCACGCGCTGCTTCATCCCGCCGGAAAGTTCATGCGGGTAAGCGCCGATGCGCTGCTCGGGCTCGGGAATGCCAACGGTGCCTAGCATCTCGACGGAGCGTGCGCGCGCCGCGTGTTTGTCGAGGCCAAAGCGCAACGCCAGCACTTCGCCCAACTGCTTCTCGATGGTGAACACCGGATTGAGCGAGGTCATCGGATCCTGGAAGATCATCGCGATGTCCTTGCCGCGGATCTTGGGCAGCTCGCTGGCTGGCAGGGCCAGGATATCGACGCCGTTGAAGCGGATCTGTCCACCGAGATATTTGCCCGGCGGCGACGGGACAAGCCGCAAGATCGAACTCGCCGTCACGCTCTTACCGCAGCCGGACTCCCCCACAAGGCCCAGCGTACGGCCTTTCTCAAGCCGCAGCGACACGCCATCGACCGCGCGCAGCAAACCCGCTTCGGTCTGAAAGCCTATGGCCAGATCGTCGATTTCAAGCAGCGCCAATCACGTCCCCTAACTTCGTCGGCTCTTATTGCGTCTTCTGACGGACATTGAAGTAGTCCCTATCGACTTCCGAATCGGTCGGCAGCGCCGCGTTCGTGCGTCGCGCTTCTTCGATGGCGGCTTTCTTCGCGGGATCGATCCAGTACACCAGCCAGTCGGTGATCTGTTCGGTGCGCTTGGGCATGGTAAATTCGGGGAATTGCAGATAGTCCCAATGCACCAACCGCGTGAAGTGGATATCCCAGAACGGCAGATAAAAGGCTTCGTCGGCAACGATCTCGTCGATCTTGTTCATCGCCGACATGCGCGCGCTGGCGTCTAGGTTTTCCTCGTAAATCTGGATTAGATCGTCCACCTCTTTCGAGCCGTAACCCCAGAAGTTGTTATTGTTGTTCGAGGTCTTGAAGAACGTATGCAGATACTGCCGCGGATCGGGGAAGAAGCCCGACGTCATGGCGACAAAGCCCGCTTCGTATTTGCGTTCCAAAAGGCGCTGAAACGCCGCGCCGGGCTCGAGAAGTTGCAGCTTCATATCCACGCCCGCGCGCCGGAAATCCTGCTGGATCACCGTCAAGTGCGGCTCGAGGTTCTTGGAATAGTGCGTGAGTGTGAAGGCCGCAGGCTCGCCTTTATCGTTCACAAGGATGTCGTCGGTATCGGTGCGCGTGAAGATCAGGCCCCGCACGGTGCGCCCCAGAGCGGCGAGGACGCCTTTGCCACCGATCTCGGTGGGACGGTGGTAGCCCGCCTTTGCTAGATATTCGCGCGCCTTCGCCGGGTCGAACGACCGTGCTTTCACATTGGGGCTCGCGAAAATCGTGCCATC
>CANJEU010000168.1 GCA_947473445.1 Fidelibacterota bacterium
CCTTGCGCGACTTTTCGCGCTTCTTCTTTTCCTTCTCGCTCAGCACTTCTATTTCCGGCGGCGGCTCGACCGGCGCGGCGACAGCAACTGGCATGGGTGGCGGCGGGATATAAACAGGTTCCGGCTCGGGCTCCGGATCGCCGCGCAGCATCTTTAGCTCATCGCGTGCGCGCGCGGCGGCGGCTTCCGCGAGTGCTGCGGGCTGTTTGGGGCGTAGGCGCGGAGCGATCGCTGCGGCAATTGCCTGAGGTGAGTCCGCAGGCTTCTCGGCGGTCTTCCCCGATTGTTGCCACAGGTAAGAGATCATCCGGTGCAGCGGCAGCTTCGAGCGGAACAGCGACATGAAGAAGAAGAGGAAGAACACCGCGTAAGAGGACGTGATGATCGTGTTCGACATCGCCGGGCTGATCGGAAGGCCCGCCTCAATCGAGCGTCGCAGACCCCAGGAAAGCACGACGGTCGAGAGCGTCGCCGCGACTAGGCTGAAGGCTGCCGCGACGACGCCTTGCATCAGGTATTGGCGCACGTTTACCCCTGGTCGAAGCACGGGGCGTCGCTGCTTGCCTGTTGTGGCCGTGGCAGGAGCGGGACGCTGCGTCGCGGCGGCGCTGCCGCCCACGCGCTTTATCTGCTTTGCTGCTTCGCGCCGTTCACGCGCTTTCGGGCTGATGTAGGCGGTGATCAGTTCAGCTTCGTCGATTTCGGGGAAGTACGTCTCGGCGATGACTTTTTTCTCGGAAGGCCGGTGGTGAATTCGGTGTTGCGGGCGTCCATGATGGCCGCCTTGCGCTGATCGCTGCCGTAACGGGCATGGATGGTCCATCGCCCGTGGTCGAGCACGTAGACCTCGAATTGGGTGATGGCCAACATTCTTGCTAGGTTCCGCTATCTGGCGTGATCAAATCCCCCGACCTATCTCCCCGCCGCTCCTAATAACGCAGTGCGACCGTAAAGGTTGCGGTTGGGCCTTTAAGTGCAACAGCTTAGCACAAAAAAAGCCGTACCGGCGGACCGGTACGGCTTTTCGAATTTGTCGGCTCAACGGCGCGAAGGTCGCGCCCTTGGCTCTTAGTCTTTCTTTGTGCCGAACGCCTTGAAGCGCTTGTTGAATTTCGCCAGCTGGCCGCCCGATTCCATCAGACGGTGCACGCCCGTCCACGCCGGGTGGGTCTTCGGGTCGATTTCCAAACGCAGGGTATCGCCCGCTTTGCCGTAGGTGCTGCGGGTCATGTACTCGCTACCATCGGTCATAACGACCTTAATGTCGTGGTAGTCGGGGTGGATATCCTTCTTCATCGGAAGCCTCTGTAACCCAAGTATGCCGGAAAGGCGGCTGTATATCGCCTTCGCCCCTGGGCCGCAAGGGCTGGAACGAAGGTGTTTCACAGTATTTCGCGCGTCTCTGTTGCCCTTTAAGTCGCGGATGGCTATGTGAAATCGCGTTCTTAGAAGCATTCAAAGAGAATTGACCGTTATGAAGACTTTTTGGGCTGGAGCCCTCCTGGCGCTCGTGACCGGTATCTGCGGACCCGCCGCCGCGCAGCCCTCCCAAGAAGCCCAATGGACCATGCGGGTTGGCGCCGGCGCACTCATTGCGCCCGCTTTTGTTGGTTCAAAAACATATCAGGTCAGCGCCGTTCCCGCCCTTCGCCTCGCTTATGGCGATCGCTTCTTTGCCTCGGTGGAAGAAGGGCTCGGCTACGCGCTCGTCAGTACGTCGGCCTGGAGCGCCGGCCCTGTTGTGCGCGTGGCGTTCGGGCGCGACGAAGACGGATCTTCCCCGTTTCGCATCGGCGGTCGCCGCGAAACGGCGCTGATTGGCCTTGGTGATGTGCCGACGACGGCCGAGGCAGGCGGCTTCGTGCGCTATCGTTGGGAAAGCTGGAGCGCGAGCGCAGAACTGCGTCACGGCATCGGCGGCCATGACGGGCTCGTCGGCAACCTGTCTGCATCTCACGTCTGGCGCTTCTCATCGCCCTTCACCGGCGGTCGCGGTCCCGGCATCATAAGCCTCGGTCCTCGCGTGAGCTTCGCCAGCCAAGCGTATAACTCGGCCTACTTCGGCATCGATCCCAGCCAGTCCTTACGTAGCGGCCTTCGCAGCTATTCGCCTGAGGGCGGCCTCGTCTCCTTCGGCGCGGGCGGGGTCGTGGTCGTTCCGGTCGCCCCGCGCACCTCGGTGACATTGCTCTTCGGGTACGACCGGCTGGCCGCTGCGGCGGCGCGCTCGCCCCTCATCCGCGAGCGTGGCAGCCGAAATCAGGCGGTTGTCGGCCTATTCGCCACTTATGAGTTTGAATTATAAGGAATAAGGCGCGCACACCTGCGTCCCGACAAACGAGGTGGTAGCGTCCGGCGACCTGGACTATACCACCCCCATATTTGCGGGCATTTGCCTGCCTTTCTCCTCCCATAAGGTTGTCTCTTGGCATTTCCCCCGACCAGTCCATTGCTCGCGCGCGCGCTCACCGAGCGCGACTATAACGAGCCCACCGAAGTTCAATCGGCGGTCCTGACTCCCGAAGCCGCCGGGCGCGACCTGCTGGTCTCTGCGCAGACCGGTTCTGGCAAGACGGTCGCGTTCGGTCTCGCGATTGCGGCCGACTTCCTCGAGGACGACAAGCCCCTCGAGCGTTCGCCCGATCCCCTCGCGCTGATCGTTGCCCCGACGCGCGAACTTGCGTTGCAGGTCCAGCGTGAGCTTGAGTGGCTCTATGCGCATACCGGCGCGAAAATCGTTGCCTGCGTCGGCGGAATGGATCCGCGCGCGGAACGTCGCGAGCTGAATTTCGGCTGCCACTTTGTCGTGGGCACGCCCGGCCGTCTGCGTGATCACCTTGAGCGCGGCTCGCTGCGCGTTGGTGCGCTTAAGGCCGTGGTGCTCGACGAAGCCGACGAAATGCTCGACCTGGGCTTCCGCGAAGACCTTCAGTTCATTCTCGAAGCCACGCCGAAAGAACGCCGCACGCTATTATTCTCGGCGACGCTCCCGCCCGATATCGTCAATCTCGCCAAACGCTATCAGAACGACGCGTTTCGCATCAAAGCGGCCGGCGCCGCCCGCGCCCATGCCGACATCGAATATCGCGCCATGCGCATTGCCGCGCAGGACGGCGTGCATGCGATCGTCAATATCGTCCGCTTCATTGATTCACCTGCGACGCTCGTGTTCTGCAATACGCGCGACCACGTCCGCCACCTTCACGCCGCGATGGTTGAACGCGGGTTCTCGGCCGTCTCGCTTTCCGGCGAGTTCAGTCAGGAAGAACGCAATCACGCGCTGCAGGCCCTGCGCGATGGCCGCGCGCGCATTTGCGTCGCCACCGACGTTGCCGCGCGCGGCATCGACTTGCCCAATCTGAACCTCGTGATTCACGCCGATCTTCCCAACGACGCCGAAACGCTGCAGCACCGCAGCGGCCGTACCGGGCGCGCTGGCCGTAAGGGCGTCAGTATTCTCCTCGTAACCCCGCCCCATCATCGCAAAGCTGAACGCTTGCTCGGGACCGCCCAAATCAAAGCGTCGTGGGTCAATCCGCCGACGCCCGATGCTATTCGCAAGATCGACAACGAACGTTTGCTTGAAGGCGTGCTCACCGCCGAAGCCGGCGACGCTGAAGATTTCGCGCTGGGCAAAAAACTGCTCACCGAACGTTCACCGGAGGATATAGCCGCCGCATTGGTGCGCATTTACCGCTCGCGACTGCCCGCGCCGGAAGATCTTATGGACACCGGTATGCCCGGTCCGCGCGAGCCGCGCAGCGGCCTTGCCGAAGCCGTGTGGTTCCGTCTCAACGTCGGCCGCGAGCGCAAGGCCGATCCCAAGTGGCTGATCCCCGAGATTTGCCGCCAGGGCGACATCACCAAGCGCGAGATCGGCGCGATCCGTATTTTCGACGAAGAAACCAAGTTCGAGATTGAAGCCGTCGCCGCGGAAAAGTTCGCCAAGCGCGTCGCCAAGCTCAGCAAGGGCGATATCCAAATTACGCCGACCGATCCGCCCATAGGCGGCGGTCACGTGCGCCGTCCCCCGCCGAAAGATTTTGGCGGTAAGAAACATTGGAAGCCCAAGCGCGAAGACGGTGATGCCGCGGGCGAAAAGCCGCGGTGGGCCGGAAAGCCGAAGCCGCACGGCGGCGAACGTTCAGGCGAAAAACCGCACTGGGCCGGTAAGCCAAAGTCTCACGAGTCTTCCGGCGACAAGCCGCATTGGGCCGGCAAGAAGGCCCACGGTGGCGAGTCCAAGGGCGACAAGCCCCACTGGGCGGGCAAGCCGAAGTCGCACGGTAGTGAACGCTCAAGCGAAAAACCGCACTGGGCCGGCAAGCCCAAGTCCCAGGGCGGCGAACCTGCGGGCGAAAAAGCACACGGCAAACCGGCGTTCAGCAAGAAGCCCGAAGGCTTCCGTCAGAAGATGAAGAAGAAGTACAAGCGCGAGGGCTGATCGCCCCCGCGCTTCTCTGACTACTTCTTGCCGGTCACGACAGGCGACGGACGACGCGGCGGGGCAGCTTTTTCAAAGCCGAGCCCAAGCGAGAGGATATAAGCCTCCGACCACGCCGGTCCGATGATGGACAATCCCACCGGAAGCCCCTCGACGTAGCCCATCGGCACCGTCAGGTGCGGATAGCCCGCCACCGCCGGCAGCGTTGTCGATGCGCCACTGAAGTTATCGCCGTTCACCGTATCGATCATCCAGGCCGGCCCCGTCGTCGGAGCCACCAGCGCGGTGATGTTATTGTCGGCGAGCATCTTGTCGATGCCTTCTTCGCGCGCGCGACGTCCCGTCGCTTCCCGGTTCTTGATGTAGGCGGCGTCCGTCAGGTCCGCCATCTCCTGCGCTTTTTCGAAATTGTCCTGCCCGAAGTGGACGAGTTCGCGCGGCTCACTCTTGTTGAACGCAATGATGTCGGCGAGCGTGCGGTGTTTCACCGCAGCCGGCGTGGTGGCGAGGTAGGCATTGAGATCGGCTTTGAGTTCGGCCAGCAGCAGCGGGAACTCATGTTCTTCAATCGGGCCGAATTCGAATTCGTTGATGTCGATGATCTCGGCGCCCTGCGCCTTAAGAACGCCGAGCGCGGTTTCGAATACCGCCAGGGTCTGCGGCGTATAACCCTTAAGGAATCGCATCGCGCCCAGACGCGCGCCCTTCAGCGCATTGGGGTCGAGCGCCTTAACATAATCCGTACGGCGCGCATCGGCGTCCTTGGTCGCGGGGTCAGCCGCGTCGGACCCGGCGATCACGGTCAGGATCGCTGCGGCGTCCGTGACGTTCAGGGTCATCGGTCCGGCCGTATCTTGCACGTGGCTGATGGGCACGACGCCGGTCCGCGACACGAGGCCAACCGTCGGCTTCAAGCCGACAATACCGTTGACCGCTGCGGGGCAGGTGATCGAACCGTCTGTTTCGGTCCCGATGGCCGCAGGCGCGAATCCCGCCGCGACCGCGCTGCCCGAGCCTGAGCTCGACCCGCAGGCGCTGCGTTCGGGCGCATACGGATTGCGCGCG
>CANJEU010000169.1 GCA_947473445.1 Fidelibacterota bacterium
TAAAACATTTCCGCTCTTGGACGAGCAGCATTGGCGCCGTCTGCGAGTCATCGCGGTTCCTCGCCAAGCGCATGCGCAAGACCATCGGCGAGACGGAGCTTCCGATCCTCGAACTCGGGGCAGGCTTCGGGTCCGTCACCGCGCTGCTTCCGGAGAACACCGTCAGCGTCGAGCGCGAGCTGACACGCTTCGAGCACCTGAAGAAGATTTTCCCGGAACGCACGATCCTGGACACCTGTGCGCTACCGGCGCTTGCGCAACTGACGACGCCGACGATCGTCGTCAGCAGCATCCCGAGCGTGAACAATCCGGAATTTAAATTCCTGCGCGACGGCATCGCCAGCGCCTACAAGGCGGGCATGATCGCGCAGTTCGTCACCTACACCTACTTCCCGCACGATCCGCTGGTCGGAATTTTCGCCACGAGTGAAATGGCGGGGCTTGAGATTCTGAACGTGCCGCCGGCGTTCGTCTGGAAATACACATGACCGAGAGGGCGATCGGCCCGGAGAAGAAATTCGACGTCCGGCTGGCGCTCTCGTTTGTTCTGGTGGCGGCGGCGGGCGTTTACGCCGTCCTCTTCGGCGATCCCTACATCGCAATTCTTGCGCTGCCATTCTTCGCCCTTGGCTGCGCGCGCGGCAAACACCCCTATGTGCTGACGGCGCTTGCCCTGTTGCCCGCCGCGTTGCTGCTTGCGATCAGCTTTGGCAAGTCGGTGGCCACCGGCATGCCGCTCGTTGCTTACGATCACTTCTTCCTGCGCGGTAATCTCGTCATGCTCGCCTACAATGATTGGCGCGTGGCGAGCGGCCTGCTTCTTACGGCCGTTGCTATCTTCTTCTACGCAAGGGCCATGCTTTCGGGCAAAGGCTCGTTCTCCGTCTTCGAAAAAGGTGGGCTTGTCGCCCTCGCACTCGTGGCGGGCTATTGCATTTACGCCATGCGCACCGAGCCGCAGATCGCCATCTGGGAACCGCAGTCTCACTATCCGACCATCCGCACATTCGTGAAATCGACGCAGGCGACGAACCCACAGCTGCAACTAACCGCCGAGGCCGCGCCGGACGCCGTACCCGAGGCTACGCTCGATAGGACCGTGCCGCTGGCGATGACCGCACCGTCGGATAAACCCGACATCTTCTTCATCCTCCAAGAATCAACCTTCCTCCCGGAAATCCTGCTCCCCGAACACCGCTCAAAGCACCTCTTTGCCGGAGACGCCGCGCAGCGCGGCCCGCTCAGGGTCCATACGTACGGCGGCGGCACCTGGCGCACCGAGTTCTCGCTCACCACCCAGATGCGCGCTTCCGAATTCGGCGGCGATGGCCTTTATGTCTTTCATCAACTCGAAGGCCGCGTGCACCGCTCGATCTTCTCGGAGCTGAAGAAACTCGGGTATCGCACGGTGGTGTTCTATCCCGTGCCCGGCTTTTTCATTAACGCCGCGCCTTTTTATGCCTCGATCGGTGTCGACGAATTTTACGACCCGGAGTCGCTCGGCATCAATAAGGGCTGGGACTGGAAAACCCCTGACGAGAAATTCTACCAGGCGATGCTGAAGAAGCTTGAGAATTCTCCGCAACCCGTCGTCGCGCTCATGCTAACCATCAGCCAGCATGGGCCGCATGCGACCCAGGACCCGATGACCGACTATGTCGAACGCTTCGACGCCGCCGACCGCGCCTATGGCGATTTCATCGACCAGGTTGCCGCGCGCGGCCGGCGCGCCGGTGTTGTCACGTTCGGCGACCATCAGCCGGAATTCACCTTGCGCTATATCGCCGACGAGACGGCGCGCTACACCACGACCTACGATATTCGCTGTGTGAACTTCGCGTGCACCGGCGCGCCTGACCTCGCCATACCCCGTGATATCGTCATGCTGGCGCCCGACGCCTTGGAGCGCTTCGGGTTCGGCCTTGACGACCTGTCGCTCGCCCAGCGCAGCGCCTTTGCAGGCTGCGAGGGCGACACCAGCCTCTGCGGCGAGGCCAGCCGCCTGCGTTTCAATACGGCCTTCTCACACTACTTTGAATAGACGTGAGTATGGCCCCTCGCCGGATTTTGCTGATCTATAACCCGACCGCGGGTGGGCGCCGCCGCGCGTTCTTCGACAGCGTCGTCGCGGCCTTGCGCGAGCTGCCTTGCGAGCTGACTCTTGCCAAAACTGACCATCGCGGTCATGCGGAGGAACTCGCCCGTAACGCTGTTGCCGCCGACTTCGATGTTCTTGCGGCCTGCGGCGGCGACGGAACCGTCAACGAGATCATTAACGGCCTTACTGGCAAGGACATCGCGCTGGGCATCATCCCGCTCGGAACAGCGAACGTGCTTGCCGGAGAAATCGGCTTGTCGCGCGATCCGCGCAAGATCGCCGCAGCCCTCGCATCTGGTCCCATCCGCCCCGTTCATGTAGGCCGGGCGAACGGGCGCCGGTTCACGATGATGGCCGGCATCGGCTTTGATGCACTCGTCGTCAGCCGCGTCTCGCTCAAACTCAAGAAATGGATCGGCCCGCTCGCCTACGTCTGGGAATCCTTGCGCCAATCTGCCCGCTACGGATTCCACGCCCATGATGTGACCATTGACGGTGTGGCTTATCGGCCTGTGTCCATGGTGGCCTGCAAAGGCCGCCGTTATGGCGGGCCTTACATTGCTGCTCCTGATGCGTCGTTGGGCGAAGCTAAGTTTCACATCGTCATGATGCATGGCCGCGGCTGGCTCAGTGTTCTGCGCTACGGAGCGGCATTGATCTTTGGCCGCATGACTTCTTGGTCTGACGTCCAGTTGGTGCCCGGCAAGGAAGTGATCGTCCGTGGGCGCGCCGGCGAGCCCGTTCAAGGCGACGGGGACATTATTGCCACATTGCCCTTGCGCATCGCGCTCGATCCCGAGCCACTCCGGATGATCTATCCCGCTTAGCCGCAGCCGTCGTCCTGGTTACAATCCGTCGCACTTTTATGGCTTGCGCGAATCAGCGCCCCGTCGTTGACTGCGCCCGGTTTTCGGGAAGGAATTTGAGGTTGCGTACTGTGATGTGCGGCCGATTGGCATTGAGCCTGGCCGCTTTTTTTGTGGCTGCGGATGCGCATGCGCAGGACGCATCGTCCACGCAGGTCTATGACCGCGCCTATTTCGAGAAATACGACACGGTAACCGCCGAGGATATGGTGCGGCGGGTGCCGGGCACCTCCTCGATCCTCGACCAGCTGAATTCCAATAACAATCAGCAGCAGCGCGGCTTCGGCTCCTCAGGCGATCAGATTCTGCTTAACGGTAAACGTTTCGCCGGCAAGAATCAGATTCTCGCCGCGCTCAAACGCATTCAAAGCGCCAACGTCGTGCGCATCGAATTGCTGCGCGGCAACACCGCCGACACCAACGTGCAGAGCGAAGGTTTGATGATCAATGTCGTGCTCGAGGAAGGCGTGAGCACAGGATCTGGCTCGTGGCAGGCCGCCTTTCGCTTCAACGATGACGACGTTTACGATACCGACGGATTGATTTCCTACAGCGACAGCATTGGATCGCTCGACTATATCGTCAGCGTCCGGCGCGATGCTTGGAACCGCGGCTACCCTTATTGGCGCGAACTGACAAAGACGGAACGCTATTTCTATCCGAATGGGACGATCCGCGAGCTGCGCAGCGACCGCGCCAGCTATCTGCAGAATCAATACACCGTCACCGCTGACCTCACTTACAACTTCGAGAACGGCGACACCTTGCGCCTGAATGGGTCGGCCGTGCCACGCGAGGCCGACAGCAATAGCGACATCATCATCACGCGCTACGACACCGCCGGCCTCCCGGTACAAACGGGAACCGAACTCAAACGCGGCTACCAGGGCTGGCAAAGGCAATGGGAGATCGGTGGCGACTATGAAGCGCTGTTTGGCGCAACGCGCCTGAACGTACTTTTTATTCACTCCTATGAGCGCGACCCAAACGATGAATCCCGCACCTTCATATCGGGGCCCGTAACCACCGAACTCAATCGCAATATCCGCATTCCCACAAATATCGAGTCTATCGTACGACCCACTTTGTCCTGGGCCTTGACGGCGGGCCAGACGATCGAGATCGGCGGTGAAGTGGCGCGCAACGTGCTGCGTCAACGCTTGCGGCCCTTCTTCGATCTCGACGGCGACCGGCGCGTGGAAGAGATCGCCATCCCGACGGGGAATGCGCGGGTTCAGGAATTGCGCGGGGAGGCGTTTGCCAATCACACCTGGCAGATCACGCCAGCGCTTTCACTTAATACCTCCTTGATCATCGAGATGTCGCGGATTTCGAACAACTTCTCGGGCAGCGTTCAACATACCTACGTTTACCCGAAGCCGCGCGCCGACTTGCGCTACGACATTACACCGGCCGATCAGGTCCGCTTTAAGGTTGACCGCCGGGTCAGTCAGCTTGATTTCGATATTTTCGTGCCTCAGTTCGATTTGGTGGACAACGAGATCGATGAAGGAAATCCCGGCATTCGGCCTGAGCGCGAATGGCAGCTCGAAGCGGGCTATCAACGCCAACTGCCGAACGATCAAGGGCTTCTCGAGTTTCGCGCTTTCTACAATCACATCGAAGACCATATCGCCCCGTTTCTGCTGCGGGTGGAACCGAACGGCGTGCGAGTGTCGGCCCAAGGCAATATCGGGGCCGCGAAGCATTACGGCGCAGAAGCCAAGGGCAGTGTGCGAATGACGGCGCTGGGCCTACCCGATCTAACTATCGACGCGCGATTCCTGCGGCAGACCGCGACCGCGACCGATCCTTTCCTCAGAATCAAGCGCGGTGCGGGCGAAACGGCGGCGATCGACGATATCTGGGATCATGAGCTTCAACTTGGTTTTCGACATGATGTCACTGCCTGGGGCTTTACTTACGGCGCCAGTTATCTCGATCGCGCAGGCGAGCGGCTTGACAGCGATATCCGAGTTCAACGGTGGTCGAGCGCAGGTCCGCGGCTCGATGCATTTGCGGAGAAAACACTGACGGGCGGGCTTACGCTGCGCGTCGAAGGCTACGGTTTGATGCCGCAGCGGACGCGCGAGTTCCAACGGCGCGTCGTCTATAGCGACGACGTCATTGCAGGCACGGTTCTGCGCACGGAGCGTTACGTGACTGAATGGGACCGGATGTTCGTGATCAGCCTGCGTGGGACGTTTTAGCGCAGGCCCTGGCTATGCCACCAGCCAGCCGTTCAAGGTCAAGCGCTGATCTTCAAGCGCGGTTGACGGGCACGTCAGCTTGCTGACTTCGTGCTGGATGTAGCTCGGGAACACCATGAGGCCGTTCCGCGGCGGATCGATGTCGGCGACCAAATCGCCGGCCGAATGCATGCCTTCATGGATGACCGTCTTATAAATTTTCAGAGGCCCCCCGCTGAAGCGCTTGGGTTTGCGGTGAATATAATAGACGTATGACATTGTCCGGTGCGCGATATCAGGCAATCCGTTGTCGGTGTGCGTATTGAAGAA
>CANJEU010000170.1 GCA_947473445.1 Fidelibacterota bacterium
AGCAGCAATCATCAAGACCGAACTAGCCGCGTCAGGTCTGACGCGCGTCCTCGGCTCTTATCTGCGCCGCGCGCGCGGAGACGACGCGCCCGTCCAGAAGTTCAATCCGGCGCGAGCACCGTGCGGCGACATACTCGTCATGGGTCGAGATAATGAAGCTGGTCTGCGTTGACCTATTGATGGTCCCGATGAGCGCCAGGACTTGATCGGCGGTTTCGCGGTCGAGATTTCCCGTTGGTTCATCGGCGAGAACGAGGGCTGGCTTGTTCATCAGCGCCCTTGCGACGGCCACGCGCTGGCGCTGCCCTCCCGACATCGCCATGGGCTTATAATCACGACGGTTGGAAAGTCCGACCGCATCGAGAAGTTCTCCAGCCCGCCCGCGCATCGCCCGTGTCTCGCGTCCGGCCGCGGCCGCAGCAGGCATCATCACGTTCTCCATCGCTGTGAGATCGGGCAAAAGGTGGTGGAACTGGAATACAAAGCCCAAATGTCGGCTCCGGAATTCCGTGCGCTGGAATTCACTGGCCTGCATCAGGTCGATCCCCAGCATTTCATGCTGGCCGCCGGTCGCGCGCATCAGAGTCCCAAGGATCGTAAGCAAGGTGCTCTTTCCCGAGCCTGAAGGCCCCAGCAACGCCACCATCTCCCCGCGCTCGAGAGTGACGTCAATTCCCTTCAGAACTTTCGCTTCCGTCTCGCCCGCGCCGAAACTTTTCGTCAGGCCCTTCACCGTCAGAATCTCGCTCATGTTCCGATCACCTCAACCGGATCGATCAGCGAGGCGCGGTAGGCTGGAATGATTGAGGCGAGCGCGGCGGCAAACGTCGTCAGCAAGATGGCAAGCAGGAAGTCGCCTTGCGCTTGGTCGATCGGGAGGCCGCCCCGTTCTACGGCGCTCAGCGGCGGGAGGCGCGCCAGCACCAGCCAGGTCGTCGCCGCGCCGGCGATTGCGCCGACAAATCCAATGAGAGTGCCTTCCAAGACGAAGATGGAAACGACGAATCCCCGGCCGCCACCCATCGCGCGCATAATGCCGATCTCCGACTGCCGCCGCACAATCGACAGCAACATCGCGCTCGCGATCCCGACAACGATGGTCACGAGAGCGAAGATTTTAATAATCGTTCCCGTCCGCCCCTGCGCGGCTAACCCCTCAAACAACTGGCTATTGTCGTCCGTCCATGACGTGGTCTTGAGGCCGGTGGCGCTGCGCAGGCCGGTCGCAATGCGGGGCGCATCGGTCGCCGGCACGACCTTCACCTCAATACGTGAAATACCGCTCGGCAAGTCGAAGAGCGCGCGGGCCGTCGCGAAATTGATATACACCGCCTGCCGGTCGGCGCTCGCGATGCCAAGCGTGAAGATGCCGCCGATGCGAAAGCTGCGACCGCGGCCGCGATCCGATGTCAGCTGAACGATTTGACCGACTCTAAGTCCCAAATCACCGGCGAGCCGGCTGCCGATGAGGATGCCGTCGGTCGCAAGCGCACCGCTGCCCGCGACGATCGCGCCTTGAATATTGGCTATGGCTGACAGTTTGCCCGGCTGAACGCCGATGACCCCCACGGGCGCAATGGCTTGTCCCCGCGCGACGAAGGCCGATCCGCGAATCTGCGGCGACACCCCCACAACACCTGGGGTTTGCCCGATGATCGGAATCGCCGGCTGCCAGATCGAAATTTGATTGCGACGGCTCAAATCTTTTTGCAGTACCACGAGCGCGTCACTTTCCGGCACCAGGATGGCGGGGTCGCGGTCAGGCTGCTCAAGCACGACATGGGGAATGCTGCCGACAGTCCGCAGGGTAAGCAGAGTCGCCAGTCCACCGATCAAGGCACTCATGAAGATGAACACGCTGACGCCAAGGGCAACGCCCGACATCAGCAGCGCGGTCTGCCCGGGGTGAGCGAGCAGGTGGCGCAGGGCCAGCTTGACGGCATAGGGGCTCATTCTATGGAGCGACCTGCACTTTGTCGCCCGGCCGCGCGGCGCCCGGATCGATAAGAATTCGCTCGCCGGCCTTAAGGCCGGACGTGACAATGACCCGTTCGGCCGGCCAGTCGATGAAGCTGATCGCGCGTGCCTGCACCGTCCCATCGGCGTCCACGATGCGAACCTGTGCAGCGCCGTTCTCAAGGACAATCGACCGGCGCGGAATGCTGACGGCTTGCGCGCGTTTCTCGACGATGAGGTTCACCGTTACCGTCAGCCCCGCCGGCGCGTCGGCAATGACCTCGCGTAAGGCAAGGCGAACATCGCGTGCGCCCGTTGCTGGGTCCACCCTGGGCTCGATATGCACGACATCGGCCGGGAGCGCAGCGGCATGACCCGACAGACTGACCAGCGCTTCCATCTCCGGGTGGATCTCGGCGGCATAAATCTCATCCACCTCCGCTGTCACCTCGGGCGCTGAAAGATCGGCAAGGCGATAGATTACGCTCTCGGTTCCCACCGTCTGTCCGGGATCGACCGGGCGTTCCAGAATTACACCGGCGAAGGGGGCGCGCAGGATGCGCCGCTCGCGCAATTCGCTCGCCTGGGTGACGTTGGCCCGGCGGCGATTTAGTTCCCGTTCGCCCTCGACGACGGCAAGGCGCCGCTCCTCGACATCGCGCCGTGCGGCGAAATCACCAAGCGCCTCATATCGAGCCAAATCGCGCCGCGCCTGTGCCAGGGTGGCTTGCTGCGTTTCAACGGCCGCGCGCGCCTCATCGATAGTCGCGCTCTCAGGCGCATCATCGATCCTGGCGAGAACGTCGCCCTTCTCGACGCGGTCGCCCACGTCAAACGACAGCATCTCAAGGCGGCCGGACAATTGTGGACGCACGTCCACGCTCAGGCGCGGGCGGATGCGGCCGTTGACCGCCAGAACGCGCTGCGCCTCGCCCAGCACCGTTGTGTAAGTCTCAACCGGTTTCTTGCCATCGCCTTTTATGAGGAAGAATCCGGCGGCGGCCACGGCCAGCGCAGCGGCTATGTAAATATACCTGCGTTTGAACATCGCGTACTTACTCCGCTTCCACCGCGCGGCGAACGGCGACGATCCGCATCGATGCCCTCAGCGCGCGCATGATGTCCACGATATGCGTTTTAACAGGGCGCTTGCTGGTGTTCATATCGAGGCGTTCAATCTACTGGCATGCCGCCGCTCTGCGGAGAAGGGTCTTACGCGGGGGCGCGGGCGTGACAAGGGCAACCTGCCTCGTCGCGTTACGGTAGCTGTCATTGTCACGCGGCGGTGCCGTCGGGGCAAGTTCGACCTGCGGGTCACGAAGCCGCCCATCCTCCGGCGGTGATTTTACGCAAAACCCCAGGAAAAGCTCATTCCGCACGCTCTGTGCCGTCCTTTAAGGCCTTTCGCCCACCGAGGACGTGCATCACGACGCGTTTGAGGGATATAATTTATGTTCAAATTAATCAGGAATTCCCATGACCATTTCGATGTACCAGGCGAGCGTTCCGCGTTTCGTGAATATCCTCGGCAACCTCATGAACATCCTCGACAAGGCGCAAGCCCATGTGGAGGCCAAGAAGCTCGACCCCGAAACGCTGACGAAGTACCGCCTCTTTCCCGATATGTTGCCGCTGACCACGCAGGTGCTTATTGCGTGCGACGCCGCCAAGGGCGTGGTGGCCCGTCTGGCCGGGATCGAGATCCCCGTCTACGAGGACAACGAAAAGACCTTCGCCGATCTCAAAGCGCGCATCGCTAAGACTGTCGCGTTTATCCAATCCGTGACTCCGGCGCAAATCGACGGCACCGAGGACAAGGACATCGTCACCAAACGCGGCGACAAAGAGACCCACTATAAAGGCATGCAGTTTCTACTCGGCCATGCCGTGCCGAACTTCTATTTTCACGTGACCACCACTTACGCCATCTTGCGTCACAACGGCGTCGAGATCGGCAAGCGCGACTTTTTGGGTAATCCTTAGCATCCCCAAGGTCGGCTCAACCGCGACGCTGCGTTGCCTGCCATCGAAAGACACGCGCCTATACTCGTTGCCGCTTATCCCTCAGTTCCGGAAAAAGGATGGCTCATGAGTGTTCCCTACCGCGTCAAATATGCAGATGGAAAACCCCGTGTGATCGATGAAAGCGGCCAGGAGGTGGCCGGCGCCCTGGTCCTCAAGATTTCGTTCGGCCATGAGCCGCTGACCGCCAGCGAGGGAACGGCGGTCGTTTTGAATGGGCACGATTCGGCGACCATCGTGGTCAATCGGCAGAAGTTGTACGACGTTCCCTTCGTGTCATAGCCGTATCCAAATCACGCGCCGCGCCGGCACGCGCGTCCATAGCGCCGGGCTCTGTGCTGGGCTATAACGTCCTGCACAGGGGTGGGGGGATGCCGTGCGCGCAAACTGGGGAGTTGCGGTCGCTGTTGCCGCGTCTGTGATCGCGGGCACCGCGACCACGGCACGGGCGCAACGCGCGACCGAAAATGCAGTGACCAAGGCCGAAGACGCCTTTGGCACGCAGGTCGGCAACGAAAATGTCGGACTTTACGGTATCCAAAGCGCCCGCGGCTTCAGCCCCGAACAGGCGGGCAATCTGCGTATCGAGGGCCTCTATTTCGATCAGCAGGCCCGTTTCGGCAATCGCATCTCCAAGGGCACGGTGATGCGCGTCGGTCTCAGCGCTCTGTCCTATCCCTTCCCAGCGCCCACGGGGATCGGCGACATCCAGCTGCGTATCCCCGGCGACGAGACCCAGGCCAGCGCGGCCATCAGCTACACCCACCCGACAGGACAGCCGCAGGCCTCGATTTCCACCGACGCCGAGATCGCCCTGTCGCCCGGCAAACTGGCCGCCGGCATCGGGCTCAGCGCCTACCGGCGGGTCGCCGAATGGCGCGGGGCCAACGTCGGGATCAATGCCGGCGCGACGCTCCGCTGGACCCCGACCGACAGCGTCGAAGTCATTCCGCTCCTGACGTGGAGCCTCCCGCTGGACGACGAGGAAACGCAGCCGCTGATTCTTCCGGCGGGCGCCTATCTTCCGCCGCGCATCGATCGCGACGTCTTCATCAGTCAGGAATGGGCTGATCATGCGACCAAGGACTTGAACCTTGGCGTCATCACCCGGGCATTTCTGCCCGGCGCGTGGCGCCTCCAGGTCGGCATGTTCCGCTCGGCGCGCAAAGAGCCCACGAACGTCACCGTGTTCTACCGCAATGTGCAGCAAAACGGCGCATCCACGCTCGATGCCTTCGCCGACCCCGCGACCAGCCGCCGCTCTTATTCCGGTGAAATCCGCCTTACGCGCGCGTTCACCGAAGGCGACCGGCTGCACACCGTGCATTTTTCGGCCAAAGGCCGCGATGTCGCCCGTGTGTTCGGCGGCGGCACGGGCGCTGCGCTGGGGCCGATCATATTCGGCGTGGAAACGCCGCGGCCCGAACCCACATTCGCCTTCGGTCCCACCAGCGACGATCACGCGCGGCAAATTTCGCCGGGCATTTCATACATTGGCCAGTGG
>CANJEU010000171.1 GCA_947473445.1 Fidelibacterota bacterium
GTGCTTCCCGCGGGCTTCGAAACGAAGCTCGCCGAAGCGCTGGCGGCTGGTGACGTCGCGTGCGTTCAGCTTCGCGTGAAGAACGTTGACGATGCCACCATCGAGCAGGCGGTAAAGACGCTGATGCCGGTCTGTCATGCTCACGAGGTCGCGCTCATCCTCAACGACAGGCCCGATCTAGCGGGACACTTAAATTGCGACGGCGTGCATATCGGCCCTGAAGATATGCCTTACAAAGAAGCGCGCGCACGCGTCGGAGGCGACAAGACCGTCGGCGTCACGTGCAAGGATTCGCGCCATGATGCCATGGATGCTGCGGAAGCCGGCGCTGACTACGTGGCGTTCGGCGCGTTCTTCCCAACTACAACCAAGGAAGACACCGCGAGCGTAACGCCGGAGATCATCGAAATCTGGTCCGAAACCACCAACGTTCCGTGCGTGGCCATCGGCGGCATCACGGTGGAAAACTGTGAACCCATCGTCGCGGCGGGCGCCGATTTCATCGCCGTGTGCAACGGCGTGTGGAACTATCCGGAGGGCCCGGGCGCAGCGGTGAAGGCGTTCAACGCGATCTTCGCGAAGTACAACGCGGTTTATGAATAGATCGCGAAGGTTCCTCACCCTGCGAGGGGGAGGTTAGGAGGGCGTCGTTTGTTCGTTTCTGTTTGTGAAAAACAGAAAACGACCCCCCCCCAACGCGTTTGCACTTTCGATGCTGCGTGACGGTTCCGCTAACAGTACCGTCGCGTCTGCTCCCGCGCCCCTTTCAGGGGAGGGAGAAAAAGCTCAAGCCTTTTTTGCCGACGTCTTCTTCGCGGCTTTCTTCGCAGTCTTCTTCTTTGCGGCCTTCTTCACCGCTTTCGTTTTCACCACCTTTTTCGCCGCTTTCTTCTCCGCTGCAGCCTTCACAGCAGCTTTCTTGCGGTTGCCGCTGGCGCGAGAGGTGACGAGTTTGGTGATCAGGTCGTAGGGCGGAAGCGTGTTGAGCGGAAATTTCAGATTGCCTTTTGCGTTGGCGAATTTCGCTGCAGCCTTCTGGAGCTTGGGATCATCCGTCGGCGGGAAAAAGCCGATGTGTGTCTTGAACGCTGAGAAGTAAGCGACCGCGCCGTCACGGAAATAACCGATGATGCCGTAGCTCATGCGTTCCTCACCGTCGGGCAACGCCTTGTGGATCGTGGTCCGGACGGTTTTCATCAGAGCGCGCACCTTGGGCGGAAACGCGGAAATATAAGCATCGACTTCAGGATCGAATTTCATGTCAGGGCCTCAGTTCAATTTGCAGGTTCGACACAGCCGCCGGTCGTCGTACTGATGGCGGGGCATTCTTTTTTGACCAGGGTGTAAACGCCGTACACGGTCGCGGCGGTAAGCGCGAGGCCTAGGCCCCAATTCAAGAGCCCGCCTACCAGATGACGCCGCTGGCCGTCGACGCCGCCCGCGGGCGTCATCGACCACACCGGCTGTTCACCCAGACGTAGCGTATTGGGGATCGCGCCGTTGAAACGCAGATCAAGGAGCTTCGGAGCCTCGCCCATCAACAGCGGCACATTGCCGTAACGGCGCGGGGTTGGCGCGGTGAGCGCAAGACCGTAGGAAACCCTGTCGGACTTCGACGCCTGAAGGGGCAACTTGAAGTAGGCGATCGCGGCCGGGGGCCGTGACCGCTGCCATCCCTGACCGTTGAAGGGATCGGACGCGAAGGCTGAGCCGGCGAACATCGTCGCCGCGACGGCGGCGGCAACAAAAGCACGCATCACATCCCCCTAAAATCTTCCCACGGTGACGCCACCCTACACGACCGGCGACCACAACACATCGGTGATGTCCGCGGCACCCGTCGCGAGCATCACGAGGCGGTCGAAACCGAGCGCGCAGCCCGCCGACGGCGGAAGGCATTCGAGCGCGGCAAGCAAGTCTTCGTCGATCGGCGGCGCGCTGCCATAGAGTTTCACATGGAGGGCCCGATCAGCCTCGAACCGGGTCCGCTGCTCGACTGGATCGGTGAGTTCGGAATAGGCATTGGCGAGTTCGACGCCGCAAGCGTAGAGCTCGAACCGTTCTGCGAGGCGCGGGTCGCCGGGTTTCTTACGGGCCAGTGCGGCGAGATTGGCGGGGTATTCATAAAGAATCGTGGCCGCGCCCATGCCGAGATGAGGTTCGACGCGGTCGAGCATGATGCGGAAGAAGATATCTTCCCAGGTATCGGACTCGCTGACGTGGATCCCCTGCCCGCGCGCGGCGGCACGGAGTTTATCCGGCGCCGGCGCGGCGCTGGTCGGGTCGTCGACGGTCGAGAGGAGCTCGATGTTTGCGTATGTGCGCACCGCTTCAGCGACAGTCAGCCGCTGGGGCGTAGTCGCCGGGTCACAGACCGCTTCGCCCCGGCGCAAAAGTCCATCGTGCGCCAACGCACGCTGCGCGGCCTTGCCGACGGCCCGCAGCAGGGCGGCGCAGTCGTCCATCATCGCGGTGTAGTCAGCGCCCGCCCTGTACCATTCCAGCATGGTGAATTCGGGCTGGTGCAGAGGCGAACGTTCGCCGTCGCGCCAGACGCGGCACAGCTGAACGATCTTCTCCATGCCCCCCGCGAGCAGCTTTTTCATGGCGAACTCAGGGGAGGTGTGGAGGAACCGGGGCGCGCCAGCGCCCTCGCCCGCGAGCGGTTCGCGCAGTGAGAGCGCGAGGGGACGGATGTGGCGTTCCATGCCCGGCGCACGCTGGATCGCGGACGTTTCGACCTCGATAAAGCCCTCGGCCTGGCAGTAGGCGCGGACCGCTTTGATGGCGGCGCGTCGCGCCTCGAGCCGCGGCCGCTTCCGCGCGAGGATCTCGGGATGCCACCAATGATGAGCCGGGGGGTGGGTGTTGGGATTGGCCATGGCCTGTTAGAGCCGCCTTTTACGCCGTTCGCAACCTGTGCAAGGCGGTACGACGCTCAGCCCCCTTTTGCGCAAGATCAAGCATTTGCACATAAAAGCCCTGCCAAAATACGCCCGTCGGTCGTTGCTTCGCTACTGTCAAACTGATACAAGCGCCCCGGTTTTCCGCACATTTATATAAAGTCGAACAGGCGCTCCCTATGAAGATTAATGCGAACTTGCTCCGCGGCGGCATGGTTATTGAACACGAAGGCAAGCAGTGGTCCGTGATCAAACACGCGATCGTGCAGCCGGGCAAAGGCGGCGCCTTCATTCAGGTGGAAATGCGCGATGTCGCCTCGGGCACCAAGAGCCAGGCGCGCTGGCGTACCGCTGACTCGGTCGAGCGTTTGGAAGTTCGCGAACTCGATTGCACCTACCTGTTCAAGGACGGCGACATGTTCGCCTTCATGGAAAAAGACACTTTCGAACAGTTCAGCCTGGCTGCGGACCTGCTGGGCGACCGCGCCGCGTTCCTGCAGGAAAATATGGAAGTGAGCGTCGACTTCATCGAAGGCAAGCCGGTGTCGGTGAACCTGCCGACCCAAGTCGTACTGACTGTCGTTGAAGCCGATCCAGTGGTGAAGGGCCAGACGGCCGCTTCATCCTATAAGCCCGGCCTGCTCGAAAACGGTCTTAAAGTCCTTATTCCGCCTTTCATCGAAGCGGGCACCAAAATCGTTGTCGCGACGGAAGACTGCAGCTACGTGGAGCGCGCGAAATAGCGCGCGGGTCAACCTAGATGGCGCGTGGTTCCGCTCTTTGGACTGTCATGACCGAAGCGGCGCGCAAGACAGGGCGCGTACTGCGCCGTGATTTTGGCGAAGTCGAACAGCTTCAGGTTTCTCATAAAGGCCCCAGCGATTTCGTGACGGCCGCCGATATCAAGGCGGAAAAGACGTTGCGCGCGGAGCTGCAAAAGGCGCGCCCGCGCTTCGGTTTCCTGATGGAAGAAAGCGGCGAGATCCAGGGCGAAGACGGCAAACACCGTTGGATCATCGACCCGATCGACGGCACCACCAATTTTCTGCATGGGATTCCGCACTTTGCCATTTCCATCGGGCTTGAGATGGAAGGCGAGATGATCGCGGGCCTGGTCTACAACCCGATCGTCGAAGAAGTGTTCTGGGCCGAGAAAGGCCAGGGTGCGTTCCTGAACGACAAACGCCTGAGAGTCTCGGCGCGCAACCGCATGTCAGAGGCGGTGATGGCCACGGGAATTCCCTTTCACGGCCGGCCAGGGCATGAGCCGTTTATCGACCAGATGGGCCGGGTGATGAAGGATGTGGCGGGCATTCGCCGCATGGGCGCGGCCTCGCTGGACCTAGCTTACGTCGCCGCGGGCCGGTTCGAGGGATTCTGGGAAGCGGGCCTCCAACCGTGGGATATCGCCGCGGGCGTGCTCCTGGTACGCGAGGCCGGGGGCTTTGTAACCGACTTCAAGGGCGATAAAAACGTCCTTGCCAGCGGTAACGTCGTGGCGGCTAACGCCAAGCTCCATAAGCAATTTTTGGATCTTGTGGTGAAGGGCTAGGCCCTTCGTTAACCCGAAGTTGACCTCCCGGCGCCTATATCTGGCGGAATGGAGTCTTTGGGTGTGAATCTGTTGTCTCGCCCGAAGGGCCTGTTGTACGTTTGGCCCCGGGGATAGAGGCCAAAGCGACGACTTTTCAACGGCTTTGGCCTTCAGCGCCGCGCGCAATAATTGCGCGAGTAAGAACTGCGCAGAATGGGCCATCGTAGAATGTGTGGGGGCCGGAACGTGAAACGCATGAGATTCGCCGCATCAGGAAGAGACGCGCTGCTGCGGACATCGAGCCTTTGGGCCCCGGTGGCTTTGACCGCGGCTGCGTTCCTGTTGGGTGTCTCCCCGGCGATGGCGGACGGCGTCAGCACCGGCAAACCCGCAGCACCGGCGATGCGCGGTGATGCGTCGGTGTCGATCGATCTTTCCGCTCTTGAAGGTACGCGCGGCACGAGCCGCCGGTTGCTTATTCCCACGACGCCCGGCGGTATGACCGGCGGTGGGTCGAGCGGCCGGGTTGTTTTGCGGCCACCGCCGGGCGTAGCCCCGGCCATCGCCCGTCCGCAAGCTATTCGACTTCGGCCGCCGCCCGGTGTTTCGCCGCTCGCGAGCCCGCCCATCCAAATGGCGCGCGCGGTCCAGCCTGAAGAAACCAAGCCCGCAACGCCGATCAGCGTTGAGCCGGTGAAACCGCCCGCGGCTCCGGCCGCCGCGAAGCCCGCACCGCCGGCGCCTGCCGCGGCGAAGCCTGCCACACCGCCGGCAGCGCCAGCCATCGCGGCTCAAAAACCTGCCGCGCCGCCGCCCGCACCTGCAGCGGTAAAACCCGCAGCGCCTGCTCCCACAACGACGGCAAAAGTAACGCCGCCGCCGGCCGCCCCTGCGGCAGCTCCGCCCGCACCGGCCGCCGCCAAACCCGCAGCCGTGACACCGCCCACGACGACGGCGGCGGTGACACCGCCGCCGGCAAAAACCATCGCCCCACCCCCGCCCGCAGCAGCCAA
>CANJEU010000172.1 GCA_947473445.1 Fidelibacterota bacterium
CTGATTGCCGGCGGGAAGGTGCTTGGCGTGATCGACCTCGACAGCCCCTTGCCATCGCGCTTCGACGCGGATGACCAGGCCGGAATAGAAAAGGTCGCCGCGATCTTCCTCGCCGCGACGGATTTCTAGGTCAGTCCATATTTCTAAGATGCGAAAGGGGCGGAGGTCGTTATGACCGCCCGCCCCTTCGTCTTAATCGCAACGACGCGCCCCGGCTTTACGGCTTCTTACGGATCGTAAAGCGGGTCAGCTGCGCTTTCGGATCTTCCCACGTGGGGTCCAGTTCGGCGGCCTTCACGTAGTCGAAATAGGCGCGGCGAACGTCGCCCAATTCTTCGTGAGCAATACCGCGATTGTAGTAGGCTTTCTCGAGTTCGAGAGCGCCCAGCTCAATGCCTTTATTGAGCGAAGGCACGCTGTCGGCCCAGCGCTTCATCGCCACGAGGCTTGCGCCGCGGTTTACGTGCAGCTCGGCAATCGAGCTCTGATGACGAATGCCCTGGTCAAAATCGCGCAAGGCTTCTTCGAACTTGCGTTCAGAGAACAGAAGCACGCCGCGATTATTGTGCGTGCCGGCGAGGTCGCGCGCCGAAAGCTCGCCCGCACCGATCGCAATGGTGCAAATCTCAACCGGCGGGATATCGATGCGCGATCCGGTGATCTGGTACATGCCAGGCTCATCGACTTCGCGCGCCGCCTCGTAGCACATTTGCGCAAGGCCACCGCCAAGCACCAGAACGGCGGCGTGTGAACTTGCCACCGGCAACGACACACAGAGCGCGCCGCCGGCAATGATCATCAACTTCTTGAAATTCATGCCCATGTCTTCCCTCCATGGAGTTGCGGTCAACGATGGAGCCCGGAGGGGCTTCATCAGGGAACGCTACATGGTGCCAGTATACGCCGACGCGGGCCCGGTTGCCGTATGAGATTTTTTGGCGGAGGGGCTATTCAGCGAACACCCCCCTTAAGGTGGGGAAGTTAGAATAGTAAACACAATCAACGTTTTATAAGAACGGACGTCGCGGCGGGGGCCTTTACAGATGACCCACCGTAACCTAGTCATGGAAACCGCCTGAGACCGTTCAAGAGCCGGAGGATCGTCACATATGAAGACCCGCGCCGCCGTCGCGTTCGAAGCCAAGAAGCCGCTGGAAATCGTCGAAGTGGATCTAGACGGCCCGAAAGACGGGGAAGTGCTGGTCGAAGTCATGGCGACTGGGATCTGCCATACGGACGCGTACACGCTGGACGGCTTCGATTCCGAAGGCATTTTCCCCTCGATCCTCGGCCATGAGGGCGCGGGCATCGTGCGCGAGATCGGCAAGGGCGTGACCTCGCTTGCGGTCGGCGACCATGTGATCCCCCTCTACACACCCGAGTGCCGGGCCTGCAAATCGTGCCTGTCGGGGAAAACGAATCTTTGTACCGCCATCCGCGGTACGCAGGGCAAAGGCGTCATGCCCGACGGGACGTCGCGGTTTTCCTACAAGGGCAAGCCCGTCTTTCACTATATGGGCTGTTCGACGTTTTCGAATTTCACGGTCCTGCCGGAAATCGCGGTCGCGAAAATCCGCGATGATGCGCCGTTCCAATCGACCTGCTACGTGGGCTGCGGCGTCACGACCGGCATTGGCGCGGTGGTGAACACAGCCAAGGTTGAGGCGGGCGCGAATTGTATTGTCTTCGGACTGGGCGGGATCGGGCTCAATGTGATCCAGGGACTGAAGATGGTCGGCGCGGATATGATCGTGGGCGTCGATATCAATCCTGACAAGGAAGAGTGGGGCCGCCGCTTCGGCATGACGCACTTCGTCAATCCCAAGACGGTGTCAGGCGACCTCGTGCCGCATCTGGTGGCGCTGACGAACGGCGGCGCGGATTACACCTTCGAATGCACCGGTAATACGACGGTCATGCGTCAAGCGCTGGAAGCCTGCCACCGCGGATGGGGCGAGAGCATCATCATCGGGGTAGCCGAGTCCGGAAAGGAAATCACGACACGGCCCTTCCAGCTCGTCACCGGCCGCGTCTGGCGCGGCACGGCGTTCGGCGGCGCCAAAGGCCGCACGGATGTTCCGAAGATCGTCGATTGGTACATGAGCGGAAAAATTCAGATCGATCCGATGATCACGCACGTGCTGAAGCTCGAACAGATCAACAAAGGGTTCGATCTGATGCACGAGGGCAAGTCGATCCGCTCCGTCGTCGTCTTCTAACCGGCGCCATCGCGCCGGACGGTGATGATCAGCGGGGTCCAACCCTGCAGCGTGATCATCACGTTCGCTGCCGCGGCGCTGAGGCCGAGACGCCTCGCAAACGAGACCAGGCCCGCGATGACAGAAAGGCCACGCATGCCCGGGACGTCGGCCGCCCGCATGCGGTCGCGGAATTTCTCCTGACCCAAGGTGTGGACAGTGATCGGTACGGTCTTGCCGATGGTGCGCAACTGACGGCGTACCCAGGGCGGATTGATTTCGGTGCGGATCGTGCCCGCAAAGGCTGGGTCGCGGCGCCACACCCATTTGATCCACCAGCGGAAGAAGGCATTGGAAAAGATGGGCGGATGGAACGCCGCGTAATGCCCATCGAAGTAGGACAGATAGTTCGGACAGATGATCTGCAACAGGCCACCGGGTTTCAAGACACGTATAGCTTCGCGCAGGACCTGGGCCGGGTCGTTCGTGTGTTCAAGAACGTTCGTCGAATAGACGATGTCGAAGCTGGCGTCAGGAAAGGGTAGTGCTTCGCCCGTCGCATTCAGAATGCGCGCCGTGTCGAGCCCATTGGCGCGGATAAGGTCGCGGGCGATCTCGGCTGTATCGCCGAAGCCTTCCCCTTCCGGCTCTACGCCCCAGGCGTCGACGTTATAGGACTTTGACCACACGACGTGCGTCACGCCCGCGCCCGAGCCGATCTCCAGAAGCTTTTTCCCCGAAAGGGAGGCGTAGGCCGTCAGCACCTCCGCCTGATCGTGCGCCCGCCGCGGGTCGAGCAGATCGGTCGCAAAGCGCAGCGGCGCGACGTGCATGAGGGGCTCGAAGTACCGACCCTGTCCATCACGCGCACGCGCAAGGGCCGATGGCGTGATCAAGCAGTCCGGTGTGGACAACTCTTGCGCCAGGCGCTGCAGGTCTTCATCGGATGTGACGGCTTGGGGGGGCATCCACTACCTCTTTGCCCTTGTTACCATAATCGCGGCCCTTCAGCGCCAGGGGCATCGCCCGAACCTTTCTGGACTGGTTGCCATAAAGTCGTCATGGTGCTTTTCCATTGTGGGTAGGTAAAGTTCACCGGGAAGCCACATGCCTCATAACGCTTACGTCACCTTGGCCGCCACGCTCCTGACCTTTGTCGCTCACGCGGCAACGGCGGCACAAGCTTCAGCGCCCGCCGCGGTCCAAATGCCCGCGAACCCACCGGCCGATGCGCCGGTACACGAAGGGGCCTGCGATGGAAAACCCTTCTCGATGCAGATCACAGTGCAGAGCGTACGCGAGGCCACCGGCACCATCACGGTCGATGTCCACGACGATGATCCGGCAAAGTTTCTGAAATCGGGTGGTAAGCTCGCGCGGATTCGCGTCCCGGCCGTGAAAGGCGAAACGCATTTCTGCATCGTGGTGCCCCATGCCGGTATTTATGCTCTGGCGATCTATCACGACCGAAACGGTAATACGAAGCTCGATAAAACCTGGATCGGCTTGCCGGGCGAGCCGTTCGGCCTTTCGAATAATCCGCCCAAGCGCTTGGCGATGCCAAAGCACAAGGACTCAGCCTTCGAAGTCAAAGGGCCGCTGACGGCCGTCGTGATCGATCTGGATAAATAGACTTACGATCCGAGGCGCTGCACGCCGACAATGCGGTAAACACCCCGTAGCTTGTAGCGCGGCAATGTTTCCCGGGTACGCGGCGATAGCGAAGTTAGGCGCACCGAATCTTCCCCAAGCGCCGTAAGTGTGCCGACAACGAAACCGCCTTCGATGCGCTCGGCGATGACGTCAACCTTCTGCCCGTCGAGAGGTCGCGCCGGACTGACATAGAGCATGTCACCGGCATCAAAGCGCGGCATCATGGACTCATCGGGCATCAGAAGCGCGAACGCCCGCGGGTCGCTCTCAAGGAACGGCGGGCGGGGCGTCCGGAGCGGCGCACGTGCCAGATCGCCCGCCTCGACATTGACGCTTCTGGTCGTCGCGAGAACCACCGCGAGATCGGACGTTGGAATGCGAGGCTCTCGTGCGGCTCCGCCATCAGTCAGTACGGATTTCGCCTGTGCCAGCGTCGCTTGCACGTCGGGCGCATGTTCCAGGATTCCGTGCTCGTAAACCGCGATCGCCGGGGCTAGCTCGGTGAGGGCCGCGCGATCAAACGCCGGCGGCGATTGGCGCTTGAGGGAAATGAAGGTCTCGGTCATCAGGGCCAGCATCGTCCTCTGGCTCAATGTATGCCTAACCGTCCTGTGCATAAACCGGTTCACCGTCGAGGGCGTCAGGCCAGCGGCGCGCGCGAGGCCGCTCGCCGTGCGTCCGGTGAGCGCCATCATCGCGCGCACAAGGCGGCGCGTCTGCTCTTGATGAGCAGAGATGTCCGCGCCATCGATGCGCTGCTGAAGAACTTGGGCACTCACGCGTCCACCACATGCTTGAAGACGGAGTATCGCTTTCTTATGAGAAAAAAAGCGCTATATGCCCGTTTTGTGGTGCATTTTACTTAACAAAATGCACACTACTATGAATCGGTGTAACCTTTAAAAATCACGCTAAATGTGGATACTGCACGTCAAAATAGTAAATAATGCATTTACATATGCAGTATGTTGTGTGATAATGCACATGTGAGATTTCCGGAGGGTGTAATGTGTTTCGGGATAATCACAGCGGGCCTCGGCCCGTGGGGCTTTGTTATCGGTCCTCTCCTCTAGACACTTAATGCCCGCCGTCCATGTGACGGCGGGCTTTTTTACAAATGTCTCCCGAACCAGAAAAACCGTTGTCGGGGCGCGACTTAACGGGATGTTAAGTGAGGCGTATAATGGTCCAACCTGATAAACTGCGCGCTTCGCGTTGCCGTTTGGCATGCGAATTCGCGGGGATGGATGGACTGTGACGAACAGGCGATCGCACAGAGATATGAGAATATTGGTATCGATGCTGGCGCTGACGGCTGGATTGACGGCCTGCGCAAATATGCCCGGATCGCCAGGCGCTTCTTCGCCTGGCGCCAAGATGGGCGCGCACGATGAGATCAGCACCGCCGCGCTGGATCCACTCGACGCGCCGCCGCCCCCGATGGCGATGGCCTCTGATAGCGCCGCCGCACCCGCCACCGCGACCGATCCGCTGCTGCTGGTGCCGGCGCAAACTCAAGCCTCGCAGCGCGTTCCC
>CANJEU010000173.1 GCA_947473445.1 Fidelibacterota bacterium
GAGGCCCGACTTTTTGAGCCGGATCGCTTGCGCCGGCGACAGCATGCCCAGCGTGACGCAGGATTCCATGCCAAGCGCCTTCACGCCCTCGATCATCGCGCACACGGTTTCGAGGTCGCGGTCCTTGGGCGAGCGCCAGGCGGCGCCCATGCAGAAGCGGGTGGCGCCCGAGGCCTTGGCGGCGCGCGCCTCGGCCAATACCTTTTCGACTTCCATAAGCTTCGAGGCCGAAAGTCCGGTGTCGTGATGAGAACTCTGCGGGCAGTAGCTGCAATCTTCGGGGCAGCCGCCGGTCTTGATCGACAGCAGGGTCGAGATTTGCACTTCACTCGGATCGAAGGTCATCCGGTGGACGGTTTGGGCCTGGAACATCAGCTCGGGCATGGGCAGTTCGTAAATCGCCTTCACCTCATCGCGTGTCCAGTCGTGGCGGACCACACCCAGTTGATACGCAACGGGGTTTGCGGAGGTGCGCGTACGGGACGCAAGGGTGGCAACGGGTGTAGACATGCAGGAGCAGCCTCTTCTATAGGGGCATTAGGGTGCCTCGGGCGTAAAGCTACACCCGGCCCGGGTCAAGTTGGAAGGCGCGCCCGCCTTATGGGACCTATATATAAAGCACATGCCTGCCCTCGACACTTTTGCCGCTGAAAAGCTGGCGCGGCTCGACCATAAGCATCTGCGGCGGCGGCTGGTCGAATCCGCGCGCGCCGACGGCATCTGGGTCACGCGCCACGGGCGGCGCCTGCTCTCGTTCTCCTGCAACGACTACCTCAATCTGTCGCAGCATCCGGCGGTGACCGAGGCGGCGATTGCCGCGATACGCACCTATGGGGTCGGCGCGGGCGCCTCGCGCCTTGTGACGGGAAACCATCCCCTGTTCAGCGCCTTGGAAGCGCGCCTTGCGGATTTGAAGGGCACGGACGGGGCTTGCGTGTTCGGGTCAGGCTACCTCGCCAACCTTGGAATTATTTCGACGCTGGCGGGAAAAACCGACCTCGTCCTTGTCGATGAATATGCCCATTCGTGCATCTGGGCGGGGGCCGAGGCGAGCGGCGGGACCGTCGCCACCTTCCGTCACAACGATCTCGACGATGCGCGAAACATCCTCAAAACCCAACGCGCGGCGCATCGCCATGCGCTGATCGCAACCGACGGCGTGTTCTCCATGGATGGCGATCTTGCGCCCCTGCCCGCGCTGGCAAAGCTGGCAGAAGACTACGACGCTTGGCTGCTGTCCGATGATGCCCACGGCATCGGCGTCGTCGGCGGCGGCCGTGGCTCGACCTTCGCGCACGGCGCCCCGGCCGACGTTGCCTTGCAAATGGGCACACTCTCGAAAGCCGTCGGCGGCTACGGCGGTTACCTCTGCGCCTCCGCGCCCGTGATCGATCTGGTGAAGACCAAAGCCGCGTCATTTGTCTATTCAACGGGACTGCCGCCGGCCTCTGTCGCCGCGGCAATCGCGGCCATCGATTACATTGTCGCCAATCCAGAGTACACCGCGCGCCCCCTGGCCAACGCGCGCGCCTTTACACGCGCGCTCAATCTGCCCGAGGCGCAGAGCCCGATCGTTCCGATCCTGATCGGGGCGGCCGAAAAAGCGCTCAAGGCTTCGCAAGACCTCGAGGACAAGGGTTTCCTGGTGGTCGCGATCCGGCCGCCGACGGTTCCGAAAGATACCGCCCGGCTGCGTGTAGCCTTCACCGCCGCCCACAGCGAGGACGATATCGCGCGGCTTGCCGCGGCCATCGGGCCGCATGTGAGGACCTGATGACCGCCTTCTTTGTCACAGCCACGGGCACCGATATCGGCAAGACCTACGTCACCGCAGGCTTGATCCGGGCGTGCCGGCGCCGCGGACGCGTCGTAACGGCCTTGAAGCCCGTCGCCAGCGGCTTCGATCCGTTGTCGCCGGAAAGCAGTGATCCTTATGCGCTGATGGAGGCCCTTGAATTACCCGTGACGAGCCTCGAGCGGATCTCGCCCTGGCGGTTCGCCGCGCCGCTGTCGCCCGACATGGCGGCCGCGCGCGAGGGCCGCGCCATCGACATGGCCGATCTTGAGGGCTTCTGCCGCGAGTCCATCGCGACCCAGGAGACGTTGTTCATTGAAGGCGTCGGCGGGGTCATGGTGCCGCTGACTGAACACGATACCGTCCTTGATTGGATGACGACGCTGCGGCTTCCGCTGATCCTGGTGGCCGGAAGTTATCTCGGCACCATCAGCCACACCCTCACGGCCCTCGACGTCGTGATGCGCCGTGACCTGAGCGTCGCCGCCATTGTCGTCAATGAAACCGAAGGCAGTTCGGTGCCGCTCGCCGACACCGCGGCCAGCATTGCCCGGTTTTCAGCCGGCGCCCCCGTCGCCACGCTCGGCCGGCGGGCAACCGATGCCGAATTCGATGCGCTGCTGGGCGCGCTGATCTAACCGGCTTATCCCGGGCTTCGCCCAGGGCGACAAAAAAGCGCGAAGACTTAAGTATCCACGTCCTCGCACGAAAGGTCGAATTCGTTCAGACCTTCCTCCAGTTCATCGGCCAGCAGCGGCTGGCTGAGCAGATACCGGGCGGCATTTTTCGCATGTTCGTCGCGCGCGATCTCGACCGCTTCATCCCAGTCTTCGGCGGTGTAGGTGCCGCGGCCGACCCAGGTGAGCGCGACCAGCTCGATCTGCTCGTCCTCGTGCAGATTGCCGATGTATTCCTTCAGCTCTTCATATTCGGCCGATTCCGAAAGGCCGCCCTCGTCCTCTTCGGAAAGCTCCTCGGCGGCATCGTCGGCCGCGCGTTTGCCCGGCTCATCTTCGAGCGGATCCAAATCCGCGACGAGCTCGCGCGCGCGGTGAATCACGTGGCAGACGATTTCGAGAGCAATATCCATGAGCGGAAGCGCCGTTTTCGATGAATCTATCGCGGCATTGGACAGGATTCGTGGAAGGCTTTCAACGCAAGATCGGGCGTGTCGGTGAATATCCCGTCGGCGCCAAGACGCGCGTACTGGCAGTACTCCTTGGAAGCGTCACCGCCATAGCTGGCGGGAAGGAACTGTTTCTCCGGCCGCAACGTGTAAGGGTAAACCGTCAGGCCGATACGGTGGGCGCGCGCGATCAGATCCGTCGGGTTTCCCGCCTGTCCGTTCTTCACCGGCACAATGAGGGACTTCGGCACCCCGATTCCGTCTGCGTACGCCTTGATCTTGGCGAGTCCCACATCTGAAACATCCGCATCGCCTTCCAAAAGATGGATCGCCGGGATGTTGGGCAGCTTGTCCTTCATCTCCTTCACGCTGTCGGCGTCAAAAGCCTGGACGATCAGCGGGGAGCCGGCGCGGTCAAGCGCCCAGGCTTCCATGATCTGCGACATCCAGCCTTCCAACGGATAAAGCCGCTTGCGGTAATGGTCGGGATGTTTGAGTTCGGGGATGATCCCGATGCTGCGCTTATGTTCGCGCGACAGGCTCGCTCGTAGCGCCAGAACCTCGGCAAGGGTCGGGATGCCGTATTTGTCGTTGTGGCTCTGATCGCGGAACGGAAAAGGCTGACGGGCGCGCAGCTTCTTCATCTCATCGTGCGTGAAATCTTCGCTGAACCAGCCTTCGATCTCCTTGCCCTCGAAGGTCTTCTTGGTTTTTTTTTCCGGGAAGACCTCGGCGACGTTGGTGGAAAGGCCCAGTTCCGGTTCGTGGCGCGCGAACAGATAACCATCCTTGGACGGAACGAAATCGGGCTCGATATAGTCCGCGCCCTGCGCAACGGCCAGCTCATAAGCCTCGATGGTGTGATCGGGCAGATAACCGCTCGCACCCCGGTGCCCGATGATCAGCGGATGTTTGTCGCTGGGGCGCTGAGCGGAGGCTGAAGTCGCCGTGACCAGCGCAGCGACAATGATGATGTTTCTGAGCAGCATTAAATCCCGTCCCTTCCCGCCGATTGCGGGCTGCGCGGAGTTTGGCATATTTCCAAGTAGTCCGTCAGCCGGTCACGCATCTGTCATGAGAGGTGCTATTGCGCGGGATCCCGCCACGGCTTGCCGGCTTTATATCCCGCCACGCGCGCGTCGAAATCCTTCTTGGCAAACTCGGTCGCCGGCAAAACCTTGTGCAGTGACGCCCGAAAGTTGCTGGCAAGGGAGGCCGCCGCGACGGCTTTGTCAAATGCGCCGGCTTCGGCCTGTGCGGCCGCGAGCACTTCAAATATCTGCAGCGCGAAAAGCGTTCCGGGCAGCGGGTCATGTTTCTGGGCGGCAAAGCTTTTGAGCATTTCCTCGGCAAAACTCACGGCGCGCGCGCCATCCCGGAATTTCCCATCCGGGCATGTTGCGAGAAACCAGCCGTAGTCGAGTTTCAGCACCAGCGGATTATCGGCGTTCTCGGGCTTTTCGATCGCCGTCGCGTAGGCCTTGGCCGCGTCTTCATATCTTGCGTCGCGCTGATAGAGCGTTGCGAGTTGATGATACGGGCGGGCCGACTCCGGGTAGGCCTTCGCGGTAGCCTCTAGCGCCTCGATAGCGCCGCCGACCCCGCCTTGCGCGGCGGACAATCGGGCCCGGTAGAGCAGAATGGTTTCCTGATCGGCGGGCGCGAGATCGCCGCCCGTCTCGACTCCGTCGAGGATCGAAAGCGCGCCGGCGTAGTCCTGCTGTTCGATAGCGCGCAGCGCGCGAGCGAAATCGCTTCTGGTATCGGCCAGGGCGACGCCGGGCGCTGTCAGCGACAGAACCAGTGCAAGAATTACCGTGAGGTGAGAAAACTTCATCAAAAACGCCCCGGCCGAAGATCAGCCGGGGCGCAGATTAGCGTTGCTCGCGCGCCGGGAAAAGCGCGCGGCGATTATTCCGCCGCGGCCGTGTCGGCAGCGCTCTGACGGGCGGCCTTCATCTTGTCGAAGTGCGACCAGACGCCGTCGGCACCGTGCCAGACGCCTTGCGTGGCGGCCTTGGAATATTCAGTGGCGCGGGCTTCGAAGAAGTTGGCGTGCTCGACACCGTTCAGGATCTGCGAGAGCCAGGGCAGCGGATGCTCCTTGATCTCGTAGACGGCCGGCAGGCCCAGCTGGCCCAGGCGCCAGTCGGCGACGTAGCGGATATAGCTTTTGATATCGTCGGGCGTCATGCCGTTGACCGGGCCCATGTCGAAGGCGAGGTCGATGAAGTTGTCCTCGAGGGTGACGACGGTCTTGCAGCAGTCGACGATATCGTCCTTCACGCTCTGGGTCAGCGAGTTGGTCTCGCGGGCGAAGGTGTGGAACAGCTTGATGATCGCTTCACAGTGCAGCGATTCGTCGCGCACCGACCACGAGACGATCTGGCCCATGCCCTTCATTTTATTCTGGCGCGGGAAATTCAGCA
>CANJEU010000174.1 GCA_947473445.1 Fidelibacterota bacterium
ATGTTGAAGGCTCGTTTTTTGGTCAGGAACAATGTCGGATAAAATTGACCCGGTGCCGGCGGATGGCCCAGCAGCGGTTACCCCCGCCTCAGTTGCTCCGGCCGACGTTGCCCGCATCTGGGCCGTGATGAGCCACGAAATCCGCACGCCCCTCATGGGCGTCGTCGGTATGCTCGACGTTCTGAACCGCACCAGCCTCACGGACGAGCAGCGCCGGATCATCGGGACCGCCGAGGACTCCTCGGGCACCTTGATGCGCATCATCGACGACGTGCTCGACTTCGCTAAACTCGAATCCGCGCAGGTCAACCTCGACGTCGCCCCGGCCGATCCCGTCGCCATCGTCGAAAGCGCCGCCGAACTCCTGGCCAACATCGCCGGATCGAAGCGCATCGCGATTACCTGTGAAGCGCTGGACAACCCGCCCTTCGTTCTTTGCGATGAAATCCGCATCCGGCAAATTCTTCTCAACATCGGCACCAATGCCGTCAAACACACCGAGAACGGCAGCGTCGATCTGAAGGTTGCCATCACCGGCGCCGACGCCGATACCGTGGCGCTACGGTTCAGCGTTATCGATACCGGCCAGGGCATTCCGCTCGAGATGCAGGGTTTTTTGTTCGAACCGTTCTGGCAACTCGCCGGACGCGAGGCGTCCATTGGCGGCATGGGTGGTGTGGGTCTGGGATTGGCGATCTGCCGCAGCCTAGTTGACGCCATGGGCGGCCACATTTCGGTCGAGAGCACGCCGGGCCTTGGCACGCGCTTTGATGTCGATGTCACCTTCACGCGCGCCTCGGTCGCCGCCGCGCTGCCGCCGCGTCTTGAGGATATGGAAATCATCAGCCTCGAGACAGACGACGCCACGCTGGCGATCGCGCTGCGCTATCTTGGCGCGGCCGGCGCCTCTATCGTGCGCGTCGATAACCTTGGCGCTCTGGGACGTTATGTCCTCGCGCCGCAGAAGAAGGCCGTCATCCTTCTTGGTTCGGAAACCGAGGTTGAGGATGTCGAGGCGATGGCCGCCGGTCTCCAGCGCATGGGCTCGGAACGGCTCTCGTCGGTGGTGTGGCTGCATCACGGCGCGGCGGGCAGTCTTCCGGCCAACTCGGGCGTTTGGCCCGTGCGCACAAATCCGCTGCACCGCGCCGATCTTTTTGCGGCGGTGACGCGCACGCGCGGATCACGCGAAGGCGACGGCTTCGCGGTCGTTGCGCGCCATCAGGCGCAATTCGTCGATCCCATCGACGCGGCCCACGCCGCGCGCGCTGACGGCCTCGTGATCCTCGTGGCCGAGGACAACAAAGTAAATCAGGAAGTGCTGCGCCAGCAGCTCGCCATTCTGGGCTACGACTGCGATATCGCCTCCACGGGTCATGCCGCTTTAAAAGCGCTGGCCGAGCGCAGCTATCCGCTGCTGCTGTGCGATTGCCACATGCCGGGCATGGATGGGTTCGAGCTGACGCGCCTGATCCGCGGCCGTGAAGCCGCTGGCGCGCCGCATATGCCCATCGTCGCGGTTACCGCGAACGCGGTGCCTGGTGAGGCCAACCGGTGCCGCGCTGCTGGCATGGATGACTATCTCGCCAAACCCATCGAAATCGGCGCGCTCCGGGCCAAACTCAATCGTTGGATCGGCCCGCCGAAAACGCAAGCGGTCTGGGCACCCACTTTGCCTCCCATGCACGGCCACGATCGTGTCCTCGATCTGCGTAACCTGTCGCTTATCTACGGCGAAGATCCCAAACGCCTCGCGCCGATGATCGAGCAATGGTCTTCATCCATGAAGGAGGTGCTCGGCGATCTTGAGGAATGCGTCAGGAGCGGCGCGTGGGAGGCAGCCCTTGCGGCGACTCACCGTATCAAGGGCAGCGCCGGTGTTGCCGGCGCGGCGCGTCTATCGGCCGCCGCCGCCGCGCTCGAGGTGGCCCTCCAGAACGGCGATGTCCGCGCCATCGCGCGCGAGGGCGAACAGGTGCGAACGCTCACGCTGGCGGGAGTGAGCGAGGCCGTCGAGTGGCGGCGCGTGGCGAGCAGTCAGGCTGTGGTATCCGAGAAGGCCGCCTCGTGAGCGCGAAGATCGCGTCCTGGATCAAGCTCAGGCGGCACTATGTTGCGAAGCGACGTCATGGTTCAGCATGTACCCGGCCCCGCGCACGGTCTTGATCATCACCGGACGCTTCGGGTCGACTTCGATCTTGTGGCGCAGGCGCGTGATCAGCACGTCGATGCTGCGGTCCATGGGGTCCCATTCCCGCTGCAGAACGCTCGACATCAGATCCTCGCGGGTTTGCACTTTCCCGGCGTGACGGATCAGGTGGGCGAGAAGGCGGGCCTCGTTTCCGGTCAACATGACCTCGGGACCGCTTTTGGAGCGAAACACCCCGGCGTCGAGGTCAAGGATCCAGCCTTGGTAGGGAAGCTTGCCGTGCGGGACCTCGCGGCGCGGGCTTTGCGGCATCGTGAGCGCGCCGGTCCGGCGCAGCACGCTGCGAATACGCGCCAGCAGCTCGCGTTCTTCAAACGGCTTGGTCAGATAGTCGTCCGCGCCGCACTCAAGGCCGACGACGCGGTCCATGATTTCGTGGCGGGTGGAAAGAATGATGATGCCCACGGGGTATTGCTCGCGCAGGTACCGGGTCAAGGCAAAGCCGTCCTCGCCGGGAAGACGCAGGTCCATGATCACGAGATGGATGGTGGTCGCGGCCAGAACCTGGCGCATCTCGTTGCCGTCGGCCGCCAACGTCACTTCATATCCCTCGCCGCGCAGGTATATATCGAGGACGTCGCGGACGAACGGGTCGTCCTCAACCACCAGGATCCGGGGCGGGGTCTGCTGAACCTTGGGATCGTTCATCAAAACACTCGCGAAATCAAAGCGATGGCTCAAGGAGTCGGGACCGGTCGTCCCACAGGAAAGCATTATACAACCTAGGATGAAAAAGCCTATCCCCCGATTACTCCGAAAAATATGCCGCCGCGGCGTGGTATGGCCCGGTGCGGTGGCACTATGAGCGCGACGTCCGTCATGCTTGTCGACGATGATCCCTTCATTCGTGAGGTGGTCAGCGCGGCCCTGCGCGCGGTCCCAGCCGTGACCGTTCAGGTGTTCGCAGCAGGTTCCGAGGCGGTCGCCGCGGCGCGCCATGGACGGCCGGACATCATCGTGCTCGACTATACTTTGCCCGGTACCGATGGTCTCACGCTCGCGCGCGAACTCCGCGGCGTTCTGTCTTCGATGCCTCCCCTGATTTTTCTCACCGCGCGCGAGGACGCCGCCCTTATCGGCCGTCTGCGCAGCGAGGGCGCGCATGCGGTGATCGCCAAGCCCTTCGATCCGGCGACGATCGCGCAGAGCATATTGCGCCATGGCGGACATATGCCTGCGCGCGACGCGCGCCTCGACGCCGTGGCCGCCAGCTTCCGCGCAAGCCTTCCGATGACGATGGCCGAGATCGGTAAAGAGTTGGATGTGCTCCAGCAGGAATGGTGCCGGCCGGTGGCGGAGAGTTTATCGATGCGCGTACATAAACTCGCGGGCACGGCGGGCCTCTTTAAGCTTGCAGATGTCGGGTTGGCCGCGCGGGATGTGGAAGCGGCAGTCGAAGCTCAGCTCAAGGCCGAATTGCGCGGTGAAACGCCCAGGACCATGGAAATCGCACGCGCGATCGCCGCGCTCCGCACGCGGGCCTAGCCTTTGCGCAGGCGGAAAAGCTCGGTGGCGATGAGCAGGGTGATGGCAAGGATCAGGGGCACAAGAAAATAAAGGATGCGGAAGGCAATCAACGCGCCGACCACATTGCCCTTCGTCACCAGCGAGGAAATGACATACTCGAGCACGCCGATTCCGCCGGGCACATGACTGACGAGCCCGGTGATATTGGCTAGCACATAGGACGTGACGGTCTCGGAATAGGGGACTGCCCCGGCCAGCAAGTGATGCAGCGTGCTGGCGACAAAAGCGAAATTCATGGTTCCAATCAAGACCTGCCCCGCGGCGGTTTTCACGTCGGGCATCTCGAAGGCATGTCCACGAATGGAAAACGGTTTATCCCGCCGCCAGGCCAGCAGCACATAGGCTGCGACGAGCAAAAGGCATAGAGCCCCAACGCCGCGCGCCGCCATCGGTGCAAGCGCGAAAGACCCAAGGTTGATATCCGGGCGCCACAACAGCGCGATCCCGGCAAGGCCCAGAAGGCCTAAACCCACCGTGAGCCCGCAAAACAAAACAACTTTCCCCACCTCGGTCGCGCTCAAACCGAAGCCTGAATACAGGCGATAGCGCAACGTACCGCTGCTCAACACGGCGACGCCGACCGTATGGCCGATGCCAAGACTGATGAACGAGGTGAGGGCGGTCTGCCGGTAGGGCAGCTTGTGACCCACATAGCGCACGCCCATCGTGTCGAACAAAGTGAGGCAGAGGTAACTGGCCGCCGCGCAGCCGACCGCCAGCGCAAGGCTCAGCGAAGGGATTCCCAGCAGGGCTTCCCAGATGTCCGCCATCGATTTATCGGCGAAGGTGCGATAGCCCAGCCAAGCGCCCAGCGGCAGCATGACGACCGGGATCAGGACCGAGAGTTTCTTTAAGGCGCCCTGGCGCTTGCCTGCGTGTTGAGTTCCCTGGGTCTTTGCCACTCTGCCGTCCCGCTCCGGTTATAGGAGCAAGAACGCGCCGGGGCGGACAATGTGATCATGGCCGGGCGCCAATTTTCGCCGGAACCAATTGCACGACCGGGTTGTTATACCCGGTCAACTCGCACGGCTGCCGCCGCGTCACATTCATATCTCGAGCGCCATGATTTCAATCTTCTGGGTCATACTTTTCATACCGGTGCTCGCCTTCGCGATCTTCATCAGCGCGAATATCGTCACCGCCGAGAAGCGGCTGCGCCGTCGGCCAAAGACGCTTTACACGAGTGCGGACATCGATTTCAGGCGCGCTTTGGGCGTGTTACTCGGGCCCTCGATCGTGCCCGGCAACGATGTGCGCATTCTGCTCAACGGCGACGAAACCTTCCCGGCGATGCTTGATGCGATCCGTAGCGCGACGACCAGCATCACCTTTGAGTCCTTCATCTTTCGTGACGAGATCGGCTGTCAGTTCTGTAAGGCGCTGACGGACGCGGCAAAGCGCGGCGTGCATGTTCACATCCTGCTCGATTGGATCGGGTCGCGCACCATGGACCAGGAGTTGCTCGAAATCACGCGCAAAGCCGGCGCGCAGGTGCGCATCTACCACGAGCTCAGCTGGTATCATTGGCGCCGCGTCAACAATCGCACGCACCGCAA
>CANJEU010000175.1 GCA_947473445.1 Fidelibacterota bacterium
AGGCGCGCCAGGGTCCCCCCGGGAGTGCGAAGCTGGATGTCTGAAAACAACTCGGGATCATTGCGAACCTTCTCATCGCCGCGAATCAAGATTGGGGTGCGACGCTGATTTTCGATAATGATCCCGGCGGGAATCCCCTCCACCTGACCGCGCAGGGCTTCGACGAGATGGTCGATGGGCATGCCGAAGCGGCCTGCTGCCACGCGATCGATATCCAGCTGGAGATAGTCCACAGTATCGTTGGAGGCTGTCATGACTTCCGATGCGCCGGGCACGGCGGTAAGGACCGTCTGAAGTTCGCCCGCGAGCACCGAGAGCAATGCGTTGTCCGTGCCAAAAATTTTGACGGCCAGATCACCGCGTGCGCCGGTGAGCATTTCCGAAACACGCATCTCAATGGGCTGGGTAAATGAAGCTTCGATCCCCGGCATCGTCTCCATGACTTTGCGCAATTCGTCGACGATGAAGTCCTTATCGCCGCGCCACTCGGAGGCGGGCTTTAAAGCCGTGAACACGTCCGTTTCATGGAACCCCATGGGATCAAGGCCGAGCTCGTCCGAACCCATGCGAGAGATGACATCGGTGACTTCGGGCACCGCCTTCATGATGGCGCGCTGAACCGCCGTGTCCCCGGCTGCCGAGTGGGCGAGATTAATGGAAGGCAATTTCATGGTCTGCATGACGATGCTGCCCTCGTCCATGGAGGGCATGAATGTCTTGCCGATGAACATGTAGGCGACAATAGCCACCGCTAGACCCACGGCCGACGCAGCGTACACGACTGGCTTTCTGTTGAAGGCCGCCGTTAGCAAGCGGCGGTATGCGGGTGTCACTTTGCGCATGATCCACGGCTCGCCGTGACCACCACTTTTTAGACCATAAGACGCAAGGACCGGCACCAGAGTGAGTGCGATCACGAGCGAACCGATAAGAGCGAAGACGATGGTGAGCGCGACCGGCGCGAAGAGTTTCCCCTCGAGGCCTTGCAGCGATAGGAGCGGCAGAAATACCAGCGCGATGATAATGATTCCAGCGGAGACGGGGACGGTGACCTCGGCGACCGCGCGAAAAACAACATTCAAACGCGGACGTTCCTGTTTGTGAGCGTGGTCGTGCTCAAGCCGCTCAACGATGTTCTCGACGACCACAACCGCGCCATCGACAAGCATGCCGATGGCGATTGCCAAACCGCCGAGGCTCATGAGGTTCGCCGAGAGCCCTGTCGCCCCCATCAATAGAAAAGTGATCAGTGCCGCCATGGGCAAAGTCGTGGCTACAATCGCCGCGGCGCGCCAGTCGCCCAGGAAGATGATAAGCAGGACCACCACGAGGATGGTAGCTTCGATCAACGCCTTTTCGACTGTACTGACAGCGCGCACAATAAGGTCGGAGCGATCATAGAAGACGTGGACGCTTGTGCCGGGCGGCATGGCGTTCTGAAGGTCGGCAAGACGTGCCTGCACGCCCTCAACAACCTGGCGGGCGTCGGCGCCACGCAACGCGACCACCAACCCCTCCACGGCTTCTCCGTTGCCGTTCCTGGTGACAGCGCCGTAGCGCGTAAGGCTGCCGATACTCACCTTGGCTACGTCGCCTAGGCGAATGACGCTGCCACTGTGTGTGGCAAGCACCATGCTCTCAAGGTCTTCCGCCGATTGGGCCGCGCCGACGGCGCGCACAATCAAGGCTTCCTCACCTTCGTTCAGGCGTCCCGCACCGTCGTTGCGATTACTGCTTTCAACGCCCACGCGCAATTCGTCGAAGGTCATGCCAACGCTATTCATTGCTACGGGATCGGGTTTGATCTCGAAGGTCCGCACCAAACCGCCCAGAGCGTTCACGTCGGCAACGCCCGGAACCGTGCGTAACGCAGGCCGGATGGTCCAGTCGAGCAACGTACGTTTCTCGGATAGGCTCAGCGGCCCCTCGATGGTGAACATGAACATTTCCGACAGCGGCGTCGATGTCGGCGCTAGGCCACCGGAAACGGTATCGGGCAGATCGGCCATGATCCCGGATAGCCGTTCATTGACCTGACTACGCGCCCAGTAGATGTCGGTGCCGTCCTCAAAATCGATGGTGATATCGGCAATGGCGTATTTCGCCATGGACCGCAGCACGGCTTGGCGCGGGATGCCCAGCATCTCCATTTCGATGGGGGCAATCACACGGGTCTCGACCTCTTCGGGCGTCATACCCGGGGCCTTCAAGATGATCTTCACCTGGGCTTGCGCAATGTCCGGATATGCATCGACGGGAAGGCGCAAAAAAGACCACAGACCGATACCGGCGACGACAAGCGAGAGCACGACCACGAAGAGACGTGATGAAAGCGAGGCGGCGACTAGAGTGCGGAGCATCTGGATCTACTTCGTCAATACGAGCGATTTAAGTTCGCTCAAGCCCGACACCGCGACCTGCTCGCCGGGCTTCAATCCAGAGATGACTACTGTCAAATCGCCTAACATACCGGCGGTAGTAACCTTGCGCACAGATAGCGCGCCGCCAGATTGCGTGAATACGACGCTCTCCCCAGAGAGATCTGTAATGGCGGCGCGCGGTACCGCCGCGGCCCCCGCAGGCGCAGGGGCAAACACCGCGGCCATGATCGTTCGTCCCGCGACCAAGCCCGACCCCGGCGCAATGGCGGCCTTGAGGCTCGCCGAGCGTGTGTCGGATTGAATTGCAGCCCCGGCCGAGGTCACAGTGGCTTTGACGCCACCGCCGATTTCCACCCGCATACCCGGGGTGATTTTTCCAACGAGGCGCTCGGGGATTTGCGCCTGCACTTCGTAGCGGTCCACAGCGTCCACGACATAGGGGGCGATCATGCCCTCAACGGGTTCGCCCGCCTGGATCTGCGCGCGCGTCACAACGCCGTCCATGGGCGCGGTGAGCGCGTAGGTGCCCTTTGCGCCATCGGCGTTGACAGCAGCAAGTATGCGCGACTTTTCATCATACTCCGCGTGCGCCTGGGCCAATTCAGAATCCGCTTCTTCGGCACGAATGCCGGCGACGATTCCCTCCTGGGCAAGCTGCGCCTGGCGGGTGGCATTGGCTTGCGCCACTGCAAGGCGGGCTTTGGCCTGAGCGAAACCCGCCGACAGGGTCAAGATTTCACGGCTGGCCACGATAGCAAGCACCTGGCCGCGGCGAACCGCATCGCCCTCGGCGATCATTGTTTGGATGACGGTCCCAGGGAAAGTCGCCGCGACAGCGACACGCGCATTGGGTGGCGGCGCGATGACGCCGGGGAGCGTAGCCAACAGATACTCCCTCGCCTCGCGGGCGGCGACGAATTGCAAATCAAGGCCTTTGATCTGCGCCGCATTCACTTCAAGACGATCCGTGATTTGCGACTCACCGGCGGCACCGGCAGATCCGGTCCACATCCAAAGCGCGGCGACGGCGGCCAAAACGATCTTTTCATGAGGTATCATCCTTCCGTCTTACCGCGAATTTCTGACAGGACCCTGACAATTTTTGTCAGCTTATGTTCAGAAATGCGGCTTAGAATGACTTTCACCAAACAAGTGATGAATAAATGCGTATTCTAATTGTCGAAGATGAGGCCGAACTCGCGACACGCCTCGTGGCGAATTTAGCTCGCCACGACATGACCTGCGAGTGGCTCGCATGCGCCGAAGACGCAAAGTCGTTCGCGCTTGAGAAGTTCGATGCTCTGGTTATCGACTTGGGCCTGCCCGGCATGAGTGGTCTCGAACTGATTCGCTACCTGCGTGGAGAGAAAGTGCATACGCCGATTCTGATTTTCACGGCGCGCAGCAGCTGGCAGGAAAAGGTTGCAGGCCTCAACGCGGGGGCCGACGATTACCTAGTAAAGCCTGTACATGTTGAAGAGCTGGCGGCGCGGCTACGAGCTCTCGCTCGCCGGGCCGCAGGCCATTTGCAAGATCGGTTGACGTGCGGCGCGCTTGCGCTGGATCCGGCCGAGAAACAAGTTTACGTCGACGAGGTGCCGGTCACGGTGACCGGCAGCGAATACCGCCTACTGCTGATGTTCATGTACCGACCGCGCCAGATATTTTCCGCCGCCGACATTCTAGATCAGCTCTACGCCCTGGACGAGGAGCGTGACGCAAATACAGTGGAGGTTCTCGTGGGCCGCTTGCGACGTAAGATCGGCCGCGACCGTATCGTCACGCTACGCGGTCTTGGATACAGGTTGCAGGCCTGACGCCATGTTGAACCTAAAGAGCATCCGCTTCCGATTTATGTTCGCTGCCGTCCTGTGGGTCAGCATCGCCACCCTCATCGCGGGATTCGTCATCTCTGGCCTTTACCGCACCCATCTGACGAAAACCTTCAGCGATGAGCTGGACATTCACTTGATCGAACTGGTGCGCTTGGCCGACACCGATGCCGAAGGTAGACCTATGCTCAGCCGGCCCTTATCCGATCCGCGCTTCCAGGAGGTCGGATCTGGCTTCTTCTGGCAGATCGACCGGGACGGGTACGAGCCGGTGAAGTCGGCTGCTTTGAAGGATAATCAGCTCAACGGTCGTTTCTCGCGGGGTTTGAAGGAGGAGATGGGCTGGATTCCCGGCCCTTACGGCGAAGTGATGGAGTGCGGGATATCGGCGCCGTCACGCACTGGCGGACCGCCCTTACGCTTCTCTATCGCCGTGGAACGGCGCCTGCTGGAAGAAATCGTTGCCGGCTTTAATCGCGATCTCGCCATCTCGCTTGGCGTATTCGCCGCATTGATGCTGGTGGGCGCCACACTGCAAACGCAATACGGCCTGCGTCCGGCCCGGCGGATCGCCGATAACATCGAGGCGTTGCGCTTGGGCAATACCGCCCGCCTGCCGTCGGACGTGCCCGAGGAATTCAGCGCCATCGTCTTGCGTCTCAATATGCTTCTTGATGCGCAGTCCGCCCTCGTGCAGCGAGCGCGGGTAGAGGCCGGCAACCTTGCGCACGGCATGCGCACGCCGTTAGCGTTGATTGGCGACGAGGCTGAACAGCTCGCGCGACGCGGCGAAGGCATCGCCGCCGACTTTATCCAGACCCAATGCCGGAAGATCAGCCGCCAAGTAGACTATCACATGATGCGCGCAAGTGCTGCTGGAAGCCGGGTGACTAGTTACGTGGCTACTGTGCCGGCACTGGTGCAGCAGATCGTAAACGCGATGCAGCGACTGCATGCCGACCGACGATTGACTTTCATGATTGATATCCCCTCGACCGCTACAGCAAACTGCGACGAAGGTGATCTCTCAGAAAT
>CANJEU010000176.1 GCA_947473445.1 Fidelibacterota bacterium
CAGCTACCGCGGCCGTAGTGTCGACGGCAGCGACGTCCCCGGCTGGAGCCTCGTATTTACCCAGCCTGCGCCCGAAATACCGAGCGAGCTTAAGCGCCAGGTCACTCCCGGCGGTGAAGTGCTGGCCGATGCGCGCGGCCGCACAATCTATGTCTACTCCTGCCAGGACGACGCCACCGACCAGCTCACCTGCGATCATCCCGACACCGAACAGACCTATCGACTAGGTGTCTGTGGCGGCGGCGATTATGAACGCTGCGCGCGCCGCTTCCCGCTGGTGCTTGCATCAGCAAACGCTAAAAGCACAAATCGTGCTTTCACCGTGATGGACATCAACCGCCTTACGGGAAAGCGCGCCAAACCAGGTGAGGCGAATGCCGTGCGCGCATGGGCCTACCGCGATCGTCCTCTCTATACGTTCGACGGCGACCCGCCCCCCTATGTGGGCGATCGCGCACCGGGTGACATAGAGGCCGATGGCCTCGGCGAGCACCGCGCCCAGCGTCATGGCTACTACGCCTTCTGGCTGCGCGACGATTTCTACGGCCGCGCGAATTAGGACTGGAAATGAAAATGAACATTCTCAAGACCGTCAGCCGTTCCGCCCTTATCGCAGGCCTGTTCCTATCAGGCGCCGCGATGGCCGACGAAACGAAGCCCGAGAACGGCACCATCGGTTATATCGTCACCGACCTTGAATGGACCGTCTATCTCACTAAGGACAATAAGGAAGAATGCGCCGACGGCCTCAACCCGTGGGGTCCGCGCGAACAGTTCAAGGCGCTCTATCCTGACGACGGCACCAAGCGCACCTCCAAGGACACACATCTCGCCTTCGAAATCGCCGGCTGGTTCCCCGACGCCGATACGCCTGATAAATTTCCGTTCTATGAAGTCACCGGCAAAAAGTCGTTCGGCTTCAATTTGGACGGCAAGACCGACGCCAACGATTTCGTCAGCGTCGACGGAAAAACCACCGGCATCGACAACGAGCTATACCGCGTCATCGGTTGCATCGTGAATCTGCGGCCGCCCGAAGGGGCGACAGCCTTCTATGCCAACAAAGCGGTGATGGAGGAACGCTGGAACCGCATGCTGCTCGAGCTCACCGATGTCGATAGCATGCTGAACGACGAGGCTGTGACCGTCAAGATGTACCGCGGGCTCGACAATCTGCTCACCGATGCCACCGGCAGCAAATATGTGCCCGGCGGATCGATGCGCGTTGATACCAAATGGGGCCAGAAGTACATCCAGACGTTCAAAGGCAAAATCGTCGACGGCACGCTAGTGACCGAGCCCGTGCCCTATGCGGTGCTGCCGTGGTCCTCGTTCCAGCTCCCGACCGAACAGAAGTTCCACGACATGCGTATCCAGATGGCGCTTCAGCCCGATAGCGCCCTGGCGTATTTCGCCGGTTACGTGGATGTCGAGAATTGGTACCTGCAGACGGTGAAGTCGGAATCGACCCACCACCAAAGCTACGGCCAGTCGACCCCGGCCTCCATGTACAAGGCGCTGCGCAGGCGGGCCGACGCCTATCCCGATCCCAAGACCGGCCGCAATACGGCCATCTCGGCCGCTTTGCAGGGCAAATTTGTCCAGGCTTTCATCATTCACCCACCGGGCGGCCCCGTTGCGGCCGTTCCCATGCCGCGCGACACGGCTTCGGCTGCCGAGGTTACGGCCCGCGGCCGGGAGTAACCAGGCCGATCTCCCAACCACTTGATCCGTCGGGATTTTTGGCAAAAGTAAAATTTTGCGACGGAATCCCCGGCGCGCTACGTTCAAAGATCAGAAGCTGGTTTCCGGCAAAATGGTCTTTGTTTTAAGCGACAGCGCAGTACTTGCGGGCGACACGCGGATTTCAGGCGACGCTACCCTCATGCGTGCGGCGGTGTCGGGCGACGATAGCGCCTGGGCCAAGATTGTCTCGGCGCATTTGCCCATCGTGCATCGCACGGCCTATCGTCTCGTGCGCGATACCCAGCTTGCCGAGGATATCGCCCAGGAAAGCTTCCTGCGGCTTTGGAAGATCGCAGAGTCCTGGCAGCCGCGGGCCCGCATTTCAACGTGGCTTTGCCACGTGGCGCGCAACCTCGCTATCGACGTCATTCGGCGCCGGACGCGCGAGAGGACCCAGGAGGTCGATGATACCATCGTCGCTGATGATCCGAGCGCGCTTGAGCAGATGAGTTCGCGCGAGACGCAGGCCGAGATCGATAAGGCGCTTGCGGCGCTGCCGGAGCGTCAGCGTCACGCCATCATGTTGGTGCATTTCGGGGAGTGCACCGGAGCCGCCGCCGCCGATGTTCTTGGGATATCGGTGGAGGCTTTAGAATCGCTTCTGTCACGGGCACGGCGCGCGTTGCGCGCGGCGCTCGGCGGAAAAGAGGGGTGAGGACAATGGATGAATCGAAAGCCAGGTCTGAACGTATTCGCGAACTGATCGGCATCTATGGCGCCGATTTTGACCGCTGGCCGGCGACGGAAGGCCTTGGCCGTCCGGTGCTCGACGCCGAGCTTCAGAAGTTACGCGACGCGGAAGACGAACTCGACCTCCTCATCGCGGGCGCCGCCGTGCCTGAGCCCAGTGCGGCCTTGCGCCATCGCATTTTGGACATCCCCGAGCGGCGCGTCCGCCAGAACGCGTGGAATGGTCTTTGGATCGTCTCCGGATTCTGGCGGCCCGCAAGTATTGCCGCTTGCGCACTCCTTGTTGGACTGTTCTTCGGCCAACTGACGCTCGTGCAATCGAGCGCGTTGAGTCTGGACGTTGCAGCCGACGCTGAGACGGAAATGCTCTTCGCCGACCTCATGCTCGGCTCCACCGATAGTCTTTCGGAATTATCCCAATGAAATCGACCCGCACGCTGACCATCGTCATCGTCATCTCGGTAGTCATCAATCTGCTTCTGATCGGCTTCGTCGTCGGCCAACGGCTGCCGCGCTGGGCGGGCCCCATGTTTGGCGATGCCCCCCACATGGTGCAGATGCGCCAGATGGACCGGGCGCGCGGCATGCCCGTTGGCGCGAACGACCTCAATATTTTCGCCGCGATGCGCTCGCTCGACCCCCAGGCGCGTAAGGCAGCCCAGGCGGCATTCCAGCAACATCTGCCGGAAATTCGTGAGAACGTCGGCGCCATGATGGCCAAGCGCGAGGCGTTCCTCGCCGTGCTTGCCGACGGAAGCGCCGATGTCGAACGCCTTTCCACTGCGCTCACTGAATTGCGCCAAGCCAGCGCGACCGCCCAGGAACAGTCGCATGCGATGTTCCTCGAGATCGCCGCAAGCTTGCCGGCCGAAACCCGCGCTGCGTTCTTTAAGGCAGCCGCGCAACAGCGTGGCCGCGGCCCTGGTCCGCGTGAACCTGGTCCCCGTGAACCTGGGCATGAACCGGGCCGTGAACGCGACCGCGAACCGCCGCGCAACTAGCGAACCTGAATTTACTGAAAGGCTGCGACGGAGTTCGTCATCCCGGACGTATCACGAGTGTAGTTACCAGAAAGGACTAACACTCATGCGTTCCCTCAAGATTGGACTTGGACTTCTCGCATTGACCGCCTTTGCTGGCGGCGCCTCGCTGGCACAGGAAGCACCCACGCGTCCCCCCGCCGCGGCGCCCGCCGGTCCTCAAGACGGCCCACACCGTTTTCATCCGTTCGCCGACTCTCATGACGCGCACTTCGATGGTCCGCGCGATGGTGGTCGCCGAGACGGCGGACCGCGCGGCCCAGGCCGTATGGGCGGGTTTCGCGGCGACGCCGGCCAGCATATCGAGGGCCGTATCGCCTTCCTGAAGGCCGAACTGAAAATCACTGACGCGCAATCGCGCCAGTGGGATCAGTACGCCACTTTCATGCGCGATGCCGCTAAAGCGCGCGCCGACGCGCAAGCGGCCCGCAAAACGGCCATGCCGCAGAATCGGCCTGCGCCCGGCGAAGCGCGTCAACCGCGCGAGCGTCCACCGCTCCTCGAAAGGCTCGATCATCACGAAAAGCGTCTGCAGACGATGCTTCAGCTTGCTCAAAAACGTAAGGCGGCGACCGAGAATCTGTGCAAGGTCTTGAACGACGAGCAGAAGAAGCTCGCCGAAGATCTGATCCGGGGCTAGGCCTCCTCGTCGTGCTCGATGCGGCCTTGTTTCCGCAGCGCCGGTTGTCACCCCTTGAAGCGCAGTTCAAGGAAAGCTTCACGCCGCCGCCGCTCTATATGTGGCGGTTGCTCCAGAGGCGGTGGCATACCGGCGAGCCGGAGCTCCGGATGTTGGCCGGTCTGGCGACCCGCGACCGCGTTGCCATCGATATCGGCGCGGGGAAGGGCGTGCACACGCACTATCTCGGTTGGTGCAGCGCGCATGTTCACGCCTTCGAACCCAACCCCGCGATCCACAAGATCCTGGAACGTTCGCTGCCGCCGAACGCTTCAGCCTATCCCATTGCACTCGGTGACCATGGGGATGTCAGCGGCGAATTGATTGTACCGATGCACGGCAGTGTTTTCTCCAACGTCGGCGCGTCCCTCAATCCCCGCAAGAAGGTCAAGCGTCACGCGACGCTTCTGGTGCCCTGCCGCACGCTCGATTCATTCGATTTTCGCGATGTCGGCCTCATCCGGATCGACGTCGAAGGCGGCGAGCGCGCGGTTCTCGCCGGCGCGTGCCAGACCATCGCCCGCGAACGGCCGGTCCTCGTTGTCGAGCTGAAGGAAAGCCGCACCGGCGAGCCCATAGAAGCCTCGCTCGGTGTGATTAGGCGCTTCGGGATGGAAGGGTTTTTCCTGCGCGAGGGCGACCTCACGCCGCTGTCGAGCTTCGACCCTGTCGCGGATCATCGGCGGAAGTTGCGTCAGCCTGGCTGCGTGACGACCTTCGTCTTCAAGCCGAGGTAAGAGACAAAGGGCGTCTCATCGCCCAAATAAGCATTCTGCTTCATTAGCGGATTTTCAGTTGCGGGCACGGGCCCCGCGCGCGGACACTGCGCTATGCATTTTCGTACTTTCATGGGTTTGGCGGCCGCAGCGCTGTTCGGGTCTCCATCTGTTGCGGCTGCGCAATCGGCCGACCTGCAGGCGACCTATGATTTCCTGGTCCACGAGCGGTCGGCGGGCGGCGCGCTCATCAACGTTCAGGTTCTCAACGCCTCGAATGTCATGGGCAATTATCTGCTTCCCGCCAGCTATCTCGACTCAGCGGCCTATTGGGGCGCTTACGTCTGCGAAGGCGCGCGGGAGAGATGTAA
>CANJEU010000177.1 GCA_947473445.1 Fidelibacterota bacterium
CCCAGAACGCTTTCTGCATCTCGGCCATGCCTTCAGATTGCAGCGGGAAAAATGTTTTCAACATCGCCTCGGGTTCCATCGCGGCGGTGGCCTTGGCGATACGATCCTTCATATCGTCCATCATGGCATTCTGGAACGGGGCGACGTCCGGCAGTCCCATGAACGCGCGCGCTTCTTCCGGTGTGCATTCGACATTGACCGTGATCTTCATGAAGGCTTTCCGAAAAGAGGGGCCAAGAGAGAGAATAGAGAGTGGGTTTAAAGAGGGTGGAACGAAGGCACATCGACGCCTAAGGTAATGTCCCAAAGTAAAGCCGTCCGCATCACCTGTCCATGAAACCCGCCGAAAGTTTTTAACCGCGTCACGCATGTCCGGCAGCGACCGTAACCGCCTCAGCGAGGAAACGAGCCCCTATCTGCTCCAGCACAAGGACAATCCCGTCCACTGGTGGCCTTGGAGCGACGCGGCCTTCGCGCACGCAAAAGAACGCAACGTTCCAGTTCTTCTCTCGGTTGGCTACTCGGCCTGTCACTGGTGCCATGTGATGGCCCACGAATGCTTCGAGAACGAAGCCATCGCCGCGCAGATGAACGAGCTCTTCGTCAATATAAAGGTAGACCGCGAAGAGCGGCCCGATATCGACGCCATCTACCAAAAAGCCCTCGCCCTTATGGGCGAGCAGGGCGGCTGGCCGCTGACGATGTTTATCCTGCCCAATGGGAAACCCTTCTTCGGCGGCACCTATTTCCCGCCGGCGCCCGCTTATGGGCGCCCTAGCCTTCCGCAGGTGATCGCTCATATCGAAGGTGTGTGGCGCAATCGCCGGGACGAACTCGACGCCCACAGCGACGAGCTGATCATCGCTATCAGCGCCCACCACCACGAACGCCTCCGGGATGGGCTGACCCTCGGTCTGCTCGACGAAGCGGCAACGCGCCTGCTCGACTACATCGATTTCGCTTCGGGCGGCATGAACGGCGCTCCGAAATTTCCCATGCCGTTTGTTTTCGAATTTCTGTGGCGCGCGTATCGGCGCACCGGGAACGAGCGGTTCGCCCAAGCGGTGACCGCTACCCTGACGCAGCTCTGCGAAGGCGGCATCTACGATCATCTGGCGGGCGGCTTTGCGCGGTACGCGACCGATCCAGGTTGGCTGGTGCCCCACTTCGAGAAGATGCTCTACGACAACGCGCAGCTCATCGACCTGATGACGCTGGTCTGGCGCCACACCAAAGATCCGCTGCTTGAAACGCGCGTGCGCGAAACCATTGTCTGGCTACAGCGGGACATGACCGGCGAGACCGGTGCGTTCACCGCGGCCTATGACGCGGACTCCGAGGGCGAGGAAGGTAAGTATTACGTCTGGACCGAAGCGGAGATCGACACGCTTCTTGGGCCCGAGGCCGCGTTCTTCAAGTCGATCTATGACGTCACGCCCGAGGGGAATTGGGAAGGCGCCACGATTCTCAATCGCACCCGGCGTCTCGGCCATGCGATCACCACAGACGATGAGCTGCGCCTGGCCCATGCGCGGTCTGTCCTGCTCGCCGCGCGCGCCAAACGCATCCCACCGGCGCGGGACGGAAAGATCCTGGCCGACTGGAACGGCCTGACCATCGCCGCGCTCGCGCGCGCCGGGGTGGCGTTCGGCGAACCTTCCTGGATCGCGTTGGCCCGGCGCGTCTTCGGCGCGATCATGGCGACCATGACCTGGACGGATGCACACGGGCGAGCGCGGCTCGGCCACTCGCTGTGCGGCGGACGGTTGCAAACCGTCGCGATGCTCGACGACTACGCCAATATGATGAACGCCGCGCTCGCGCTTCACGCCGCAACCTTCGATCCCGCGTTGCTCGCCCAAGCCGAAGTGTGGGCCGAGCTGACCACGACGTTGTATTGGGATGATGACGACGGCGGATATTTCTTCACCGCGAGCGACGCCCACGATCTCGTGCTGCGCTCAAAATCGCCGAGCGACAGCGCGGTTCCCTCCGGCAACGGCGGCATGGTGTTTGCCCTCGCGCGTCTTTTCTATCTCACTGGAAAACAGATCTATCGCATGCGCGCCACATCGACCGTGACCGCGCTCGAGGTCGAGGCCATGAAAACTTTCCCCCACGGCGTCACCATCCTGAACGGCTTCGAGCTTCTGGAAAGCGCCATGCAGGTGGTCATCATCGGGGACAGCACGCGCGCCGATACAGACGCGCTGCTCGCGGTGTTGAACAGCATTTCCTTGCCCAACCTTGTCCTCAATGTTGTTCCGGCCGGAACGGCGCTGCCCGCTATGCATCCTGCACATGGCAAAACCGCTGCGGCCGGCGCGGCAACGGCGTATGTTTGCCGCGGCCCTTCCTGTTCGGCGCCACAGACCACGGCCGCCGGATTTCTCGACGCCCTGCGTTCTTAAGGCTTACCGATGCCGCACCTGTCCATGCATTCGCCCATCGGCGACCTCACCATCTTCGAAGACGAAGGCGAAATCGTCGCCATCGACTGGGGATGGGTGCCCGATCAGAAAGCAACGCCGCTGCTGAAGGATGCTAAGCGCCAGCTCGATGATTATTTCGACGGGGCGCTTGAAACATTCGATCTGCCGCTGCGCATCGAAGGGACGCCGTTCCAAAAACAGGTCTGGCGCGAGATGTGTAAAATTCCCGCCGGGCAAACGCGCACCTACGGCGATCTTGCCAAACGCCTTAAGGCCAGCGCGCAGTCCGTGGGCACCGCTTGCGGCCGCAACCGTTTCCCTGTGATCATTCCCTGTCACCGCATCGTGGCCGCCAACGGCCTTGGCGGTTACTCCGGCGCCGGCGGCGTGGAAACCAAGATCGCACTCCTCGAACTCGAAAAGGCGATGATGCCCCTATGACCAAAGCAATTCTTGTTCAGACCTACGGCGGCCCCGATGTCATGCAGATCGTCGACGTGCCGATCGGCGATCCGGGCCCGGGCGAAATCCGCATCGCGCAGACCTACGCCGGCGTGAATTACATCGACACCTATCACCGTACCGGTCTCTACAAGACCGCGCCCAGCGTTCAAGGCTTCGGCGACATCGCGCTCATTCCAGGGTCCGAGGGTGCGGGAAAGGTTGCCGCCATTGGCGCGGGCGTCACCGACCTCAAGGTGGGCGACCGGGTCGCCTATGGTTTTGGTCCGGTCGGCGGCTACGCGGCCGAGCGGCTATTTCCCGCCGACAAGGCCGTAAAAATTCCCGACGGCGTCAGCGACGAACAGGCCGCCGCGATGATGCTGCGCGGCCTCACCGTCTGGTACCTCCTCTATGAACTGCGCAGCATCAAAGCCGGTGAAACGGTACTGCTCCATGCCGCAGCCGGCGGCGTCGGCCTGATCCTCGCGCAGTGGGCCAAACATCTCGGCATCCGGGTCATCGGCACCGTCGGATCGGATGAAAAAGTGAAACTTGCGCGCGCGGCCGGTTGCGACGAGGTCGTGCTTTATAAAAACGATGATTGGGTCGCGCAGGTCCGTGCGCTATCTGGCGGGAAAGGCATTTCGGTCGCTTTCGACGGGGTCGGCAAAGACACCTTCATGAAATCCCTCGACTGCCTGATGCCCCGCGGCCTCGCGGTCGCTTTTGGGAATGCGTCGGGGCCGGCGCCGGCCATCGATCCGCTTTATCTCGCCGCCCGCGGTTCGCTCATGATGACGCGCCCGCGGCTCGGCGACTTCGTCGCAACGCGCGCCGATCTGCTGCGCGGTTGTGAAGCGCTGTTCGCGGTCGTGAAATCGGGCGCGGTGAAAATCGATATCGGCCAGACCTATCCGCTGGCCGATGCGGCCAAAGCCCACGTGGCGCTGGAAGCGCGCCAGACGACGGGATCAACCGTTCTGAAGATCTAAGAACGCGGAAGGATTTAAGCAGCCAAACAGCACCCCGGCTATTGGCCGGGGCGCTGTTTCTGTTTGTGGCTACTTGTTCATACGGTCGAAGAAATCGCCGTTGTTTTTCGAATCGCGGAGCTTGTCGAGCAGGAACTCCATGCCGTCCTGGACGCCCATGGGGTCCAGAATACGGCGCAGAACCCACATCTTCGACAGGTCGCTCTGCTTGACCAGCAGCTCTTCCTTGCGTGTGCCCGACTTTGTGATGTCGATCGAGGGGAACACGCGCTTGTCCGAGAGCTTACGGTCCAGGACGATTTCCGAGTTACCGGTGCCCTTGAACTCTTCAAAGATGACTTCGTCCATGCGGCTGCCGGTATCGATCAGCGCCGTGGCGATGATGGTCAGCGACCCGCCTTCTTCGATGTTACGCGCCGCGCCGAAGAAGCGCTTCGGACGCTGGAGCGCGTTGGCGTCCACGCCCCCGGTCAGCACCTTGCCCGATGACGGGACGACAGTGTTGTAAGCACGCGCGAGACGGGTGATAGAATCGAGTAGGATCACCACATCGCGTTTATGTTCAACCAGGCGCTTGGCCTTCTCGATGACCATTTCGGCCACCTGGACGTGGCGCGAGGCCGGTTCGTCGAAGGTCGAGCTGACAACCTCACCTTTTACGGTGCGGTCCATGTCGGTTACTTCTTCAGGCCGTTCGTCGATCAACAGAACGATCAGATAGACTTCCGGATGATTGGCCGCGATCGCGTTGGCGATACTCTGCAGCATGATCGTTTTGCCGGTGCGTGGCTGGGCTGTGATCAGCGCGCGCTGGCCTTTGCCCAGGGGCGAAACCAGCTCGATCACGCGACCGGTTAGGTCTTTGTTCTTCGTATCCTTCTGCTCGACTTCCATCGACAGCTTTTTGTCGGGATAGAGCGGGGTCAAATTGTCGAAGTTGATGCGGTGGCGGACGTTGTCGGGATCCTCAAAGTTGATCCGGTCCACCTTCAAAAGGGCGAAATAGCGCTCGCCGTCTTTGGGCGCGCGGATCTGACCTTCCACAGTATCGCCGGTCCGTAGGCCAAATCGCCGCACTTGGCTGGGCGAGACGTAAATATCGTCCGGGCCTGGCAGGTAATTCGCTTCCGCCGAGCGCAAGAAGCCGAAGCCGTCCTGCAAGATTTCCATGACGCCGTCGCCATCGATTGAAGTGTCCTTCTCGGCGAGGCTTTTGAGAATGCCGAACATAAGGTCCTGGCGCCGGAGGTTAGAGGCATTCTCGATGCCACATTCCTCCGCGAAGCTAAGGAGTTCGGCGGGGCTTTTACGCTTCAGTTCCTGAAGGTGCATTTGTGCTGAAAATTCTATGGGCTATGGGGGAG
>CANJEU010000178.1 GCA_947473445.1 Fidelibacterota bacterium
GCACCTGAAATCGCCGCTGAAGCGATCCCGCAGATCGCCGAAGAACCTGCGCCTTATATCGTGAGCGAAGCCGTTGCTCCGGCCGAAATTCCGGCGGAAGTATTGGCCGAGACCGTCGCAGGCCCGCAGGACCAAGCCCGGCAAAGCCGCCGTGAGCGCGAAAAATCCTGGCGCGGCGGCCGCGGCGGCGAAAAACAAGATTACAATAGCGACGCCCGCGCGCCCGAAGAACGCGCGCGTAAGACCCGCCGCAATCCCCATGGCATCGCGGAAATGGAACACGGTGAGAATGTGGTCGCCTTCGGCGGCTTCACCCCGGCGTTCCTGCTGGTCGACCCTTACGTCTCAAAGCCCGGCCCGCGCGATGAAAAACTCGACGAGGACGAAATGCCGGTCGAGGACGAACTCGAGAAGAGCGCGTAAAAGCTCGCCTCACGCCGGCACCAAGCCGGCGTCAGATCAAGCCATATTTCCTTAGATCAAATCAAAGCGCGATCAGATCAAAGCGGTCCGCGGTCATGACCTTTGACCACGCGGCAACGAAGTCGTTCACGAACTTTTCCCGTGCATCATTCTGGGCGTAGACCTCGCTGATGGCGCGGAGCTGCGAGTTCGAGCCAAAGATCAGATCCACGCGGGTTGCTGTCCAGTTCAGTTGACCTGACTTCCGGTCGCGCCCCTCAAACACATCGCCTGCATTCGACGCGGGGCGCCAGACAGTGCCCATATCGAGGAGATTGACGAAGAAGTCGTTGGTAAGCTGACCGGCGCGTTTCGTCAGGACACCGTGCCGGACGCCTTCAGCGTTCGCGCCAAGAACACGCAAGCCGCCGACGAGGGCCGTCATCTCGGGAGCGCTCAACTTCAAGAGTTGCGCTCTATCGATGAGGATTTCCTCGGCGGATACCGTATAGGCCTTTTTCTGGAAGTTGCGGAAGCCATCGACATGCGGCTCCATGACTTCGAACGAGGTAACATCAGTTTGTTGTTGAGACGCATCCGTGCGGCCCGGCGTAAACGGCACGGTCACGGTTGTGCCCGCCGCTTTCGCCGCTTGCTCTACCGCAGCCCCGCCGCCGAGCACGATCAGATCGGCCAGCGAGACTTTCTTGCCGCCCTTCGCGGCGCTGTTGAAGTCCTTTTGAATGGCTTCAAGGCGCGCGAGAACCTTGGAAAGTTGAGCGGGTGAATTGACCTGCCAATCCTTTTGCGGCGCAAGACGAACACGCGCGCCGTTGGCCCCGCCGCGCTTGTCTGAACCACGGAAGGTCGACGCGGACGCCCAGGCGGCGGACACGAGTTCGCCCACCGTCAAACCACTCGCGAGGATCTTCGTCTTCAGGCTTGCGATATCGCCGGCGTCGATCACGGGATGATCGAGCGCAGGCAGCGGGTCCTGCCAGATCAGGTCCTCTTTCGGTACTTCAGATCCGAGATAGCGGACCTTCGGCCCCATATCACGGTGGGTCAATTTGAACCAAGCGCGTGCGAACGCATCGGCGAAGGCCGCAGGATCCTGGTGGAAGCGGCGCGAGATCGGCGCGTAGATCGGATCAAAGCGCAGTGACAGGTCCGCCGTCGTCATCATCGGGGGGAATTTCTTCGACGGATCGTGCGCGTCCGGAATCATGTGTTCGGGCCGCACATTCTTGGCCACCCACTGATGCGCCCCAGCGGGACTCTTGGTGAGCTCCCATTCGTATGTGAGCAGCATATGGAAATAGCCGTTGTCCCACTTGGTCGGATTGGGTTTCCACGCGCCTTCGATACCGCTTGTCGTCGTGTGTACGCCCTTGCCGGTGCCGAGAGCGTTGATCCACCCCAGACCTTGCGCCTCGACAGGGGCTGCTTCCGGCTCGGGTCCCACGAGCTTCGGGTTGCCCGCGCCATGCGCCTTTCCGAATGTGTGGCCGCCGGCCACAAGTGCAACGGTCTCTTCGTCATTCATGCCCATGCGTGCGAACGTTTCGCGGACGTCGCGGCCGGAAGCTACGGGATCGGGCTTTCCATCGGGCCCTTCCGGATTGACGTAGATAAGCCCCATCTGCACCGCCGCGAGGGGATCTTCCAAGTCGCGGTCACCGCTGTAGCGCTGATTGCCCAGCCACTCGGACTCCGAGCCCCAATAGACATCTTCTTCGGGCTGCCAGATGTCCACGCGGCCGCCGCCGAAGCCGAAGGCTTTGAAGCCCATCGATTCAAGCGCGACATTGCCCGTGAGAATCATGAGGTCGGCCCAGGAGATCTGGTTGCCGTATTTCTGCTTAATGGGCCACAGCAGGCGGCGCGCCTTATCGAGGTTGCCGTTGTCGGGCCAACTGTTGATCGGCGCGAATCTTTGATTACCCGTGCCGCCGCCGCCCCGGCCGTCACCGGTGCGGTATGTGCCGGCGCTATGCCACGCCATCCGAATGAAAAGGCCGCCGTAGTGCCCCCAATCAGCCGGCCACCACTCCTGGGAACTCGTCATGAGGGCGCGAAGGTCATTCTTCAAGGCCGCGTAGTCCAGCTTCTTGAACGCGGCGGCGTAATGGAAATCGCCGCCGAGCGGATTAGACGCGGGAGCGTGCTGATGAAGAACGGCGAGGTTGAGCTGGTTTGGCCACCAGGTCATACCGCCGTGCGTTGAAGCACCAGTGACTTTCGGTGTGCCGGTCGGCAGCGGTGGATTTGCCGAGGCGGCAGCCGATGCAGCACCCGGCGTTGCCGCCGCCGCGGCGAGGATGGTTGTAGCGGGGAGCAGGTCGCGGCGGCTCGTGACCGTACGGCCCTTTGAGTACGGGCATCCTTGGTCGTCTGACATTCGAATCTCCCTTGCTGAGGTTTTTCCACGTTGAAACGCATCAAAATCCCTCACACCAACTCACTCTAGAATGATTCTAATTAAACGTCCAGCGCGCACGAACGCGGTCAGCGCGCGTTTTGCGCGCGCGGAAGGACGGCGCCGGCATGCTTGCCAACGCTATGGGCTGCCCCGACCCGGCAGCCGCACTGAAGCGCCTTACGACCGCGAAGAACGTTGGCAAGGTTGCCGGTGACAGCTGGCTACGCGGTCTGGCGGACGCGAAAGCGTGATCGGGCGCAGGGGGGGGCGGCGCCTGGCTAGGCTTTCTCTGCCCAACCCGTTTCCGTTTGTTGCCAGTAATGGAGTTTATGGCCGGCCGCTTTCGCGGCAGTCCAGCGCTGACGGGCGCCGATGACGGACTCGTCGTAATTGCCATCGAAGATGTCCAAACACCGGTCGAAAGCCGCCAGCTGTGACGACGACATACCGTCCGTCAGTACTAAAAACCGTGCACCGTTGGGATTTTCTTCTTTGTCCGTGAGATAAACGGGCTGCTTTTCAGGGAATCCGTCCTTGGACGTCCCATGGGGCAGCCAGGAGTTCGGATTGAACGTCCAGAGCATATTCGCAAGCGCATCGACGCGGTCTTCGGACGAAGCCATCACTAACGCCCGCTCGCCGCTTTTCAGAACGCGATCAAGCAGTTGCGGGAGCGCGCGTTCCAGCGGTGACGATTGCAGGTGGTAGAAGTCGACGCGCATTGATGGGGCTCGGTGGTGGTTGCTGCCCGGCCCTCACCCCTGCCCGCGCTTGCAAACGCGACGTGACGGAAAGGATCCGTTGTTTAAACACACTTCACCCTCTTCCGCGCCCGCGCGCGGGAGAGGGAGAAGGATGAATGGTTAACCGACCGTTTTGACCGGGACGTAGCGGATGGCGCCGGCACTGACGACGCGCAGAAGAACGACAGCGCGTGACTCTTCCTTGGCCTTATTGAGGGCCTGGTCGGCATCGGCCATGGAAGCCACGTTGGCTTGCTGAATCCCGTCGATGACGTCGCCGGGACGAAGGCCTTTGAGCGCCGCGTCGCTGGCTTCGTCGACTTCGACAACAACGAGACCTTTGACGTTGCTGGGCAGGCCGTATTTCTCGCGCGCGGTGTCGGTGATTTCCACCACAGTGACACCGAGTTGCTTGATTTCGCTGCGCGCGAACTCCTTCGGCGCATCGGCGCCCGGTTTCGGTTTGGCTTCCGCAACGGCTGTATCGTCAGGCAGTTCGCCGACCTTGAGCTTCAGGGTCTGCTGCTTGCCGTTGCGCCACACGGTGACATCAACAGTCTTGTCGATGTCGGTACCGGCGACGACCCGCGGCAGTTCACTCATCTTGTCGATGGGCTTGCCGTCGAAGGTCAGGATGACGTCCTGGCTTGCAATGCCCGAACCGACCGCGGGGCCGTCTTCGGTTACGTCCGAGACCAGCGCGCCGCGCGCTTTGCCGAGGCCGAGGGTCTGAGCGATTTCTTCCGTGACGCCCTGGATGCGCACGCCGATCCAACCGCGGCGCGTGCGACCGTACTTACGCAGGTCCTCGATCACGGGACGGATGAGATTGGCCGAGTTGGCGAAGCCCACGCCCACGCTGCCGCCGGAGGGCGAGAAGATGGCCGTGTTTACGCCGATGACCTGGCCGGCCATGTTGAACAACGGGCCGCCGGAATTCCCGCGATTGATCGCGGCGTCGGTCTGGATGAAGTCGTCATAGTTGCCGGCCTGGATGTTGCGGGCACGGGCCGAAATAATGCCGGCGGTGACGGTTCCGGAGAGGCCGAACGGATTGCCGATTGCCATGACCCAGTCCCCGACGCGGGCGGAGTCGGAGTTGCCCCACGGCACGGTGGGCAGCGGGGTCTTGGGTTCGACCTTCAGCAGCGCGATATCGACCTTGTCGTCGCGGCCGACAACTTTCGCTTCCAGAACGGTGTCGTCCTCGAGGATGACCGAGATCTGATCGGCGTCTTCTACGACGTGGTTGTTGGTGACGATGTAGCCCGTCTTATCGATGATGAAGCCTGATCCCAGCGACGCTTGGCGGCGCTGCGGCGCGCGCTGCTGCGGCGCGCCTTCGCCTTCACCCGGCGGCGTCGTTTGACCTTGGCCGCGACGATTGAAGAACTCGCGGAACTCCTCGAGCGGATCGCGCTCGCCATTTTCGCCGCGGCGTTCGGCGAACGTCGTGGTGGAGATGTTGACGACGGCCGGGCTCAGCTTTTCGGTCAGATCGGCAAAACTGTCGGGCGCGCTACGGGCGAAGGCTTGCGGCGCAGAGGCGCCCACGAGAACACCCATGACCGCGAGTGTGGCGGCCGACTTCAAAATCAATCTCAAGGCCGAAACTCCTAAAACC
>CANJEU010000179.1 GCA_947473445.1 Fidelibacterota bacterium
AGTTCTTTCGTGTTGCCCGGCGGCGCTCCGGCCGCCGCCGCCCTGCACGTTGCGAGAACGATTATCCGGCGCGCCGAACGCGACATCACCGCGCTGATCCAAAGCGAGGCGGTCAATCCGCAGGCGCTCATGTACACAAATCGCCTGTCCGATCATCTGTTCGTCCTGTCGCGGCACATTAATGCGAAGGGCGCGGGCGATGTGCTGTGGGTACCGGGCGCAAACCGAGGCTGAAACCGCCGAGTCCGCACGGCCCGCCATGCTGCGATGCAGCATTAATTCGTTTGACTCCTTATAGGCCACGAACTAGTTGTGTTGCCCTTTCCGAACTGAAAAAACATGTGAATCCGGCATGCGCCGGAGGCCCGCTGGACGCAGTTCAGAGGTTTTCGGGGAATAGGCTCAAACATGAAGATACTCGTCGCTGTCAAACGTGTGGTCGACTACAACGTCAAAATTCGCGTCAAGGCGGATAAGACAGGCGTCGAACTCGCGAACGTCAAAATGTCGATGAACCCTTTCGACGAAATCGCCGTCGAAGAAGCCGTGCGCCTCAAGGAAGCCGGCAAGGCCACTGAAATCGTAATCGTCAGCATCGGACCGACGGCCGCGCAGGAAACCATCCGCACGGCGCTGGCCATGGGCGGTGACCGCGGCATTCTCGTGCAGACGGACGCCGACGTTCAGCCGCTGGCGGTCGCGAAGGTCCTAAAGGCCATCGCGGAGAAGGAAGCGCCGAACCTGATCGTGCTGGGCAAACAGGCCATCGACGATGATTCAAATCAGGTTGGTCAAATGCTGGCGGCCCTGCTCGGCTGGCCGCAAGGCACGTTCGCCTCGAAGGTCGCCCTTGAAAGCGATGGCGTGGCCGTGACACGCGAAGTCGATGGGGGCCTTGAAACCATCAGCCTCAAGCTGCCCGCGGTCGTCACCACCGACTTGCGCCTTAACGAGCCGCGCTATGCGTCGCTGCCGAACATCATGAAGGCCAAGAAAAAGACGATCGACATCATGGCGCCCGACGCCCTCGGTGTGGACGTCGCGCCGCGCCTTGCGACCCTTAAAGTGGAAGAGCCGCCAAAGCGTCAAGGCGGCGTGAAAGTCGCCGACGTCACGGCCCTTGTCGATAAATTGCGTAATGAAGCGAAGGTGCTCGGATAATGACCGCTCTCGTCCTTGCCGACCATGACAACGCCAGCCTGAAGGCGGCGACCTTAAGCGCGGTTACGGCCGCAATCCAAATGGGCGGCGACGTCCATATCCTCGTGGCCGGTCAAGGCTGCGCCGCCGCCGCACAAGCCGCCGCGAAGATCCCCGGCATCGCCAAGGTGCTCGTGGCCGACGCGGCACCCTATGCCAATGCGCTGGCCGAACCCCTCGCCGCGCTTATCGTGAGCCTTGCGGGTCCCTACAGCCACCTCGTGGCCCCGGCGACCAGTTCGGGCAAGAACGTGATGCCGCGCGTGGCCGCGCTGCTCGACGTCGCGCAGATCTCCGATATCTCGGCGGTTGTGTCGCCCGATACGTTCGTGCGTCCGATCTATGCGGGCAATGCGCTCGCGACCGTTCAGTCCAAAGACGAAAAGAAAGTCGTGACCGTGCGCGGCTCGACCTTCGACAAGGCCAAGACCGATGGCGGTTCGGCGCCTGTCGAGAACGCCAATCCCGCGGCCGATCCCGGCGTCTCTACGTTTGTGAGCCAGGCACTGTCGAAATCTGAACGCCCTGAACTGACCTCGGCGCGCATCGTCGTGTCGGGCGGGCGCGGCATGGGTTCGGGCGAGAACTTCAAGATCATCGATGCGCTGGCCGACAAACTGGGCGCCGGCGTGGGCGCCTCGCGCGCCGCCGTCGATGCAGGCTTTGTTCCCAATGACTATCAAGTCGGTCAAACCGGCAAGATCGTCGCGCCGGATTTATATATCGCGGTCGGCATTTCGGGTGCGATCCAGCATCTTGCGGGCATGAAGGATTCAAAAGTGATCGTTGCGATCAATAAGGATTCTGAAGCCCCGATCTTCCAGGTCGCCGACTACGGTCTCGTGGGCGATCTGTTCCAGATCGTTCCCGAGCTGACGAAATCGCTTTAAGCGCCCGCGGCTCACTCGGGCCGCGCGTCCTTTTTTAGTTAGGTTGCAGGACGGATTTGATGACCCAAGCTGCCGCGAAGACGCCTATCACCATCGCCACCGTCGGCATTATCGGCGCCGGACAAATGGGTGCGGGCATTGCGCATGTCTGCGCGCTCGGCGGCTTTGACGTCATGCTGTCGGACATCAATCCAGAGCAGTTGAAGAAATGCGTTTCGAATATCGAGAAAAATATCGGGCGCCAGGTCAATAAAGGCTTCGTGAGCGACGCCGACAGAAATGCCGCTCTCGCACGCATCAAGACCACCACGAGTTCGGCCGACCTCGGAGACCGCGACCTCGTCATCGAGGCGGCCACCGAACACGAAGAAACCAAGAAGAAGATTTTCCGCGACCTTTGTCCTTCGATGAAGAAGGACGCAATCTTGTGTTCCAACACCTCGTCCATTTCAATCACGCGGCTTGCGGCGGTGACAGACCGGCCGGAGCGGTTCATGGGTCTTCACTTCATGAACCCGGTGCCGGTGATGAAACTGGTGGAACTTATCCGCGGCATCGCCACGGAAGAACATACGTTCGCGGCCGTGCGCGTCTTCGCCGAGAAGCTGGGCAAACACACCGTCTCGTCGGAAGACTTCCCCGCATTCATCGTCAACCGCGTGCTTATTCCGATGATCAACGAGGCGATCTACACGCTGTACGAGGGCGTCGGCACGGTGAAAGCCATCGACAGCGCCATGAAGCTCGGCGCCAATCATCCGATGGGCCCGCTGGAGCTTGCCGATTTCATCGGCCTCGACACCTGCCTTGCGATCATGTCGGTGCTGCACGACGGACTGGCCGATACCAAGTATCGCCCCTGCCCGCTGCTGGCCAAGTACGTCGAGGCCGGATGGCTGGGACGCAAAACCGGTAAAGGGTTCTACGACTATAGTGGACCCGAACCCGTCCCGACCCGGTAACATCGCTGCTGCCCGTGTCCGCCACTTCCTCATCCTTGCCGCCCGCGGACGCCCAAACGGATTCTTTGCTCAGCGCGATTGCGAATGGCGGAATGCGCGTCTACGCCATCCTGACGTTGTTGTGCGCGCTCCTTTACCTTCCCGGCCTCACATCGATCCCGCCTACGGACCGCGACGAAGCGCGGTTCATGCAGGCGACCAAGCAGATGATCGAGACCGGCGACTACATCAACATTCATTTCCAGGACGAGCCGCGCAACAAGAAGCCGGCCGGAATCCACTGGCTTCAGACCGCGGCGGTGAAAATCGCGGGCCGGGATCTGTCCACCTTTTGGCCTTACCGCCTGCCCTCGGTGCTTGCCGCTTGGCTTGCTGTTCTGGCCTGTTACGCCTTCGGCCGGCGGCTGTTCGACCCGCGCACCGGCCTCATCGCGGCAATGGTGCTGGCCACGAGCTTCATGACCGTAATCGAAGCGCATATCGCCAAGACCGACGCGACGATGTTTGCCGCCACAACCCTGGCCATGGGTGCGCTCGCGCTCATGTACGTCAACAGGACGCACGCGAAAACCGGCATCGGCCTCGCGTTATTATTCTGGCTGGCCATTGCCGCAGGGACCTTGATCAAAGGCCCGGTCTCGCTGGCCGTAGCGCTTGTCACCATCGCCGCGCTTGCCATCGCGGACCGGAGTGTCGTCTGGCTTAAGCAGACGCGTCCACTGCTGGGACTGCCGCTGGCGCTTGCCATCACGCTGCCCTGGCTACTGGCGACCTCGGGCGATGCGGGGAAAAACAACTTCGTCGTGGAGGCCGTGCGCGGCGATCTGATCCCCAAACTGATCGGAGGTCAGGAAAGCCACGGCGCACCGCCGGGCGCGCATCTGGCCGCGGCGCTGATCACAACCTGGCCTTGGTCGCTTCTGCTTCCGTTCGCGGTCATCCTGGGATGGCGCCAGCGGAACCAGCCGGCCGTACGTTTCTGCCTCGCCTGGCTGATGGCCACCTGGGTGTTGTTCGAAATCGTTCCGACCAAGCTTCCCCACTACACCCTTCCCGCCTTCCCGGCGCTTGCCCTGCTCATCGCGCTCGCCGTGCAGAGCGCAACCTTACAGAACCTGATGCGCACCGTTGGCGGCCGCGCCTATCGCCTGCTCTGGGCGCTTGTCACGCTGGGGCTTGGGGCGGGAATTATTGCCGCGAGCAAAATTTATGGCGCCGACAGCCTGATCGCCGCGGGCTTTGCGGCGGCGGTGCTCGCCGCAAGCGCGGCCATCGCGCTGATGTCGTCGCGCACGCCGCAGCCGGTCCTGTTCATGACCACCGGTGCGGCGGCGTTCGCGGCGATCCTTTCCGCTGCGGTGTTGCCACGCCTTAACGATCTTGCGGTAAGTCCGCGCCTCGCCGCGGCTATCGCGCCCCATAGGGGTGCATCCGATCAGCCCGTGGCGATGGCCGGATATAGCGAGCCGTCGGCCGTGTTTCTGCTGGGAACCGATACGATCCTCACGAGCACAGCCAGCGTCGTCGACCTCCTGATGGCCCATCCCGGCGCTGTGGGCGTGATCGAATCAGATCAGATCGAAGCCGTGACCCGCGCGGTTGCCGGCACGGGCCGCGCATTGCGCACGCTTGGCGACGTCGCGGGGTATAATTATTCGCGCGGAGATCCCGTCGCCTTAAGCGTCGTCACCGTTGCCGCGCCGGAGGCGCAGCCATGATTTCCGATCCTCTCCACCGCACGCTCACCCTCTGGGGCATCGCGACCGCCGCCGTTGCGGCCGCACTGATCCATTGGGTGGACATTCCGATTGCGTCGTTCTTTTACGCGCAGCGCGAGACGCCGTGGGTGGCTTTCTTTTCGGCCATTACCGATTTCGCAAATGGCGTGATCTGGTACTCGGTCGCGCTGATCGGCATAATTGTCGCGGCGGTGCGCCACGGCAAACGCGCCAGGCGGCCCAATCCGCAGCGCCTGCGCCAGGAGATTCGCGCCTGGGTCTTCATGGCGGTCTCGATGGTGACCTCGGGCATCTTCATCAACGCGATGAAATTCGCCCTCGGCCGCCAGCGGCCGCGCTTCCTGTTCGGCGAAGAAAGCTCGTCGGGTTTTTATCCGTTCGCGACGAAAATC
>CANJEU010000180.1 GCA_947473445.1 Fidelibacterota bacterium
CACGGGACGATCCTCCTTCGGTTTCAGCGAGCACCAGCCGTTGGAGAGTTCTTCGGGCAGCATCGGTACGACACGGTCCGGGAAGTAGACCGAATTCCCCCGCGCATAAGCGTCGCGGTCCAGGCCATCGCCCGAACGCACATACCAGGCAACGTCCGCAATCGCGACCAGCAGGTGCCAGCCGCCGGCGTTCTTAGGATCGGTGTCGGCTTCGGCCCAGACCGCATCGTCGAAATCGCGCGCATCTTCGCCGTCGATGGTCACGAGCGGTAGTTGACGCAGATCGACGCGCTCGCCCATGGGAGCGGCCGCTGCACGTTCAGCCTGTTGAATAGCCGCCTCTGAAAAGATGTGCGGCAGGCCTTGCGTGTGAATTGCGATGAGGCTCAGGTTGCGGCTTGCATCCATCGGCCCAAGGCGTTCAAGGATGCGCGCACGTTGCGGGCCGTACTTCGGTTCCTCGTAGACTTCGGCCGAGACAAGGTCGCCGCCCACCGCGTTATTCGTATCGCGCGGCGGAATCCAGACCTCATGACGATACTTCTTGTCCACGGGTCGAAGGTGGCCACCTTTTCCTTCTTCTCCCGGCTCGTACACGCCCAGCAATACAGTCGCCGCCGCCGCGAGCTTCTTGATCGGCCGCGCCTCGTAAGCATCGTCTCCAGCGGAGATTATTTTGGCGAGAATGCGGTCGCCCACGCCAACCGTGAAACGCCGTTCGCGGCCTTTCAGAATTTTAGACGGCTGGCGGACGAGGATGGTCGGCGGAGGTGTATCGAAATCCCACTTGAGCGGCTTGCCGAACAGGTCACCTTCGCGGTCGGTGTGTGTGACCTCGATCGCATCAACCGCGGGCATCGCGCCATGGCTGCCAAAGCGCTTGCCTTCGCCGCGTTCGACGACACCGACCTTTGTCAGGTCTTTGAGAATAGCTTTCAACGCGATCTTGTCGGCGCCCTTGATCCCGAACGCGCGGGCGATGTCACGCTTGCCGACCTGCGTGCTGGAATCTCGGATGAACTTTAGGATTTCGTCTCGCGTCGGGAGCGGCGCCGGGGCGCCGTCTCTTTTTGTCTTATTTTTCGGCGATCTGTCGCGAGTCAATCGTTATGCATCCGCTGATTTACGGGCGCCTTTGCCCTTGGTCTTGCCCTTCGCCGCCGGCCCGCCCTCTTTCGCCGCTTTCGCGGTCAGAAGTGCGATGGCGGAATCGACGCTAACATTGGTGGCGTCCATGTCCTTGGGCAATGTCGCGCGAAGCTGGCCATGCTGTACATAGGGACCGAACCGGCCTGAGCGCAAGGTGATGGCCTTACCGTCCGTCGGATGGTTGCCAAGGGCCTTCGCTGCGCCGGCGCCTTTACGGCCTGGGCGGTTCTTGCCTTCGGCAATGACAACGACGGCGCGGTTCAGGCCGATCTCAAGCACGTCATCGTCCTTGCCCAGCGACTGATAACGGTCTCCGACCTTCAGATACGGTCCAAAACGGCCAATGCCGGCCAGGATCATCTCGCCGCTGTCAGGATCGATCCCGATCTCCCGCGGCAGCGACAGGAGCTTCAGGGCCCGGCTGAGGTCAACCGAGTGTGGGTCTGTACCCTTGGGCAACGATGCGCGCTTCGGCTTGGGAACCTTTGGTTTGGCTTTCTTACGCTTCTTCTTTCCGTCGGCCGCGGGCTCCTCGGGTGGCGGTTCAGGCACAGCCGGCGCGATCTCCTCGCCACCAAGCTGAACGTAAGGGCCGTACGGACCGACCCGAAGCGTAATTTTGAGGCCGGTGGCGGGGTCTTCGCCGAGTTCTTTGGGGCCGTCGAGGGCCTGTCCCTGGGCCGCCTCAGGCGCCCCGAGCGGACGCGTATATCGGCATTCCGGGTAGCGGCTACATCCGACGAACGAGCCGAACTTGCCAAACTTGAGACCAATACGCCCTTCGGCGCAGGCCGGACACTGACGCGGATTGCTGCCGTCGGCGCGGGCCGGGAACAGGTGGGGCTCGAGCAGACCATCAACGGCGTCGATGACGGCGGTGCGAGTCAGGTCCTTGGCGTCGTCGATCGCAGCAACGAAATCGCGCCAGAAGTCCGCAAGGACCTTCTTCCAATCGAGACGTCCGCCGGAAATTTCATCGAGCTGATCTTCGAGATCGGCGGTGAAGCTGTATTCGACGTAACGCTTGAAGAAGCTTTCCAGGAACGCGATCACGACGCGGCCGCGGTCTTCGGGAATGAAACGGCGGTTCTCCATACGCACATACTTGCGGTCCTGGAGAACCTGAATGATCGAAGCATAAGTCGACGGGCGGCCGATGCCTTTTTCTTCCAGCGATTTGACGAGGCTGGCTTCCGAGAAACGCGGCGGCGGTTGCGTGAAATGCTGCTCTGGCGTGACCGTGGCAACGGTCAGCGGCTGGCCTTCGGTCATCGCCGGCAGAAGGCTGCCGAGGTTATCCTCGTCGTCTTCACCCGCGGGCGTACCGCCCGCGCCGGTGTCGTCATAGGCTTCCAGGAAGCCTTTGAATACGATGGTCGAGCCGCTCGCGCGCAAAGTGGTCTGACCATCCGGCGGCAGCGCCGTCACGGAAACCTGATCGAGGATCGCCGCTTCCATCTGGCTCGCCATCGTCCGCTTCCAAATCAACTCATATAACTTGAGCTGATCGGGGCTGACATATTTCGCGACCACATCGGGCGTGCGGGTCGGATCGGTGGGGCGAATGGCTTCGTGTGCTTCCTGGGCGTTCTTCGCCTTGGTCTTATAGATACGCGCTTCGCTGGGAACGAACTTCTTGCCGTAACGTTCGCCGATCAAGGCGCGTACTGAGGTAATGGCATCGCCATCCATCTGCACGCCGTCGGTACGCATATAAGTAATAAGGCCGGTCGTCTCCCCGTCGATCTCGACGCCTTCATAAAGCTTCTGCGCGATGTCCATCGTCTGACGGGCCGAGAAGTAAAGCCGCCGTGAGGCATCCTGTTGCAGGGTCGAGGTCGTGAAGGGAGGATAAGGCCGGCGCTGCTTTGACTTCTTTTCAACCGAAGCAACTTTGAATGCGCCGCTGCGCACAATGGCGGCGGCGCGTTCGGCCTTCGCTGCATCGTTCAGATCGAATTTTTCGAGCTTCTTGCCGTCGAGGTGGGTGAGGCGGGCGGTAAAGCCTTCCTTGGCTACGGTCGCCATGTCGGCGCCCACGGTCCAATATTCTTCCGCCTTGAATTTCTCGATCTCGAGCTCGCGCTCGCAGATGAGACGAAGGGCAACTGACTGGACGCGCCCTGCCGACTTGCTGCCGGGCAGCTTACGCCACAACACCGGCGAGAGGGTAAAGCCCACGAGATAATCGAGCGCGCGGCGCGCGAGATAGGCGTCGACCAGCTCACGGTCGAGATCGCGCGGGTTCTCCATCGCCTCGAGCACGGCTTTTTTGGTGATCGCATTAAAGGTGACGCGCTTGACGGTCGCTTTACCCAAGGCCTTGCTGCGGGTCAGCTCGTCGAGCACGTGCCACGAGATCGCTTCGCCCTCGCGGTCCGGATCGGTTGCGAGGATGAGGCCGTCGGCGCCTTTAAGAGCCGAGATGATTTCCTTGAGGTGCTTTTGCGACGAACTATCGACTTCCCAATCCATGGCGAAGTCTTCGTCGGGACGGACGGAACCGTCTTTGGCGGGCAGATCGCGAATGTGGCCATAGGAGGCGAGCACCTTAAACCCGGTGCCGAGATACTTATTTATGGTTTTCGCCTTGGCTGGCGACTCAACGATAACGACCTGCATCGGACGACCTATCGGTTACCCACATCCACGCCGGAATGGGAGGCGGTTCGAGCCGCCTTTTGCATCTCCCATGGCGTGTAAATTCTGGCTGATAGCTCGGAAAAGTTAAAAAATTCAACCCGTTCCGAGCAACGCCACCCGATTACCTGGTAATCGCTCCAGCCGCCCTGCCAGTTCCAAGTCCATGAGAACGGTGGCAACCACGGCGGCGGACACTTGGCACTGGCGCACCAGTTCGTCAACGGCAGCGGGGGCCGCGCCTAGGGCACTTTCGATTTGGCGCCGCACGTTGTGGATATCTTTTTCGTCTGATTTTTCAACAGGTTGTCCTGCATGAAAGCCCGCTTTAGAAATTTGTGTGGGCGATACCCTTTTAAGGGGCAAATTATCTAAAATATCGTCCGCAGATTGAATTAAGAGCGCGCCGTCCCGAATCAGGCTGTTTGGACCGTGTGCACGTGGATCGAGCGGCGAGCCCGGCACCGCAAAGACCTCTCGCCCCTGGTCGGCCGCTAAGCGGGCGGTGATCAGTGAGCCTGACTTAAGTGTCGCTTCGACGACGACAACGCCGACGCTGGCTCCCGAGATAATGCGGTTGCGTCTGGGGAAAAGCGGCGCCTGAGGTTCGGTCCCCGGCGGCATTTCGCCAATCACCGCGCCGGCTTCGGCGATGCGGGCGTGCAGCTTGTCGTGCTCGGGCGGATAAATGACGTCTGTCCCGCCCGCTACGACCGCGACGGTGAGTCCGGCGGGTACGGTCAACGCGCCCTCATGGGCTGCCCCGTCAACGCCGCGCGCCATGCCCGACAAGACGACGAGCCCCGCCTTGGCAAGATCGGCGCCCAGCATGCGCGCGAATTTGCGGCCGTTTACCGTGGCGTTGCGCGCACCGACGATTGCAATCATGGGGGCGCTCAGGGCTTCGGTCTGTCCCTTAACCACGAGCAGGGGCGGGGCATCCTCGATAGCTTTGAGCGGTTCGGGGAAATTCGGGTGTGTCCAGGTGACATGCGTCAAACCCGCGCGCTGGGCTTTCTCAAATTCACGTTCAGCATCACCGAGCGCCAGAAGCCTCAGCGGGCGGCCGCCAGTGCGCACGAACTCCGGTAAGCGGTCCACGGCCTCGCTTGCCGTGGGGAAACGCTCGAGAAGCTGACGGAAGGTTTTGGTGCCGACCCCTTCGCTGCGCGCGAGCCTGATCCAGGCAAGTAATTCTTGATGCGCGCGATCGGTCGCCATCGGTCACGGACCCGAAGGTGCGGACTGTTTCTTGCCGATGCGGGGTTCTTCACCGCGCAGGATACGGCCAATATTCGAGGCGTGCCGGATCCAGCCAAGCGTAGCCAAAGCCGCGAAAACCGCACTTTCAAGCGAGAAGCCCA
>CANJEU010000181.1 GCA_947473445.1 Fidelibacterota bacterium
CCTCTGCCGCTCGAATATAACCTTCTGATGTTCAAGCCCGAACCTTGGAAGCCCGCCGACTCCCTCGTCTGGCAAAAGCTTATGGGACTCTCGCTCTCGGGCAATTGGGACGATGAACTCACCAATGCGGCGTTGATTGCGAAGCTTGGGCCAGAAAAAGCTGCCGCGCTTTCACCCGCTGCGCGACCCGAAGATCCCGTGACCATGGCGAGCCTCGCACCCCTCTTTCGCAATCTCCCCGTCAACGCGCTGCACGCCGCCATGACAACCGTCGTGCAGCCGACGCTGGCCTCGAACGTTTGGGCCGTGGCAGGCGCTCGCACGCAAAGCGGGGCGCCCATCATCGCCAACGATCCTCACCTCGGGTTTCAAGCGCCGAGTATCTGGTATTTCGTCGGCCTGAAGGCGCCGGGCCTTGAGATCTTTGGCGCGACCGTGCCGGGCGTCCCCGTGCACCTCATGGGTCACAACGAAAATATTGCATGGGGAATCACCACCACGCACAGCGACACCAGTGATCTTTTCATTGAAAAAATCAGCGCCGACGGCCGAACCTACGAAACGCCCGGCGGCCCCCGCGAATTCAGTGCACGCACCGAAACGATCAATGTGCGCTTCGGAAAACCGGTCGAGATCACCGTGCGCGAAAGCCGCCACGGACCGATCGTCAGCGATGTCTTGCGCCGCCCGCCCGGCATGAACGATTTGATTCCCGAACCATATGTGCTTGCCCTTTCCGCCGCGCTTTTTGCGCCGGAGGATAAATCCGGTGAGGGCGTCTACCACATGAACCATGCCAAGGACGCGGCGGGATTCATCGAGGCCATTCGTCGATTTCACGCGCCCCATCAGAATATGATGTTCGCCGATCGCACCGGCGCCATGGGCTACTACGCTCCGGGACGCGTACCCATGCGCAAAGCGGGCAACGGAATGGTGCCCGTGCCCGGTTGGGATGGGTCGCATGATTGGACAGGCTGGGTGCCGTTCGAGGAACTGCCGCGTGTCACCGACCCCGCCGCCGAAGTGATCATCAATGCGAACAACAAGATGGTCGGCGACTCCTATGCGCACTTGCTCGCCGCGCAATGGCCGGACTCCTTCCGCGCCATGCGCATCGCAGATGTGCTTTCAACCGAGAAAGTCGTCACCGTCGATGCCACCGCTGCGCTCCAGCTTGATATCGTCTCCGTGATGGCGCGCGAGATGCTTCCCTTGTTGGTTTCTAAAACGACCGCCGCCTCTCCGCGCGAACGCGAGCTCCTCGAACGTTTGAAAGCCTGGGATGGCGCAACCGACGCCGGCCGCCTTGAGCCCTTGATGTTCGCGGTGTGGATCGAACGTGTGAAGAGCAAGCTGCTCGCCGATGATCTCGGCGACATGATGCGCTCCTTCGGGGGTGTCCGTCCGGAACTGATCCGCACGATCCTGACTACAGACCAGGCCTGGTGCGATGATTCTGCGACAACGGGCGGCGAAACGTGCGAAGCGCAAGTTTCGAACGCCTGGACGCAAACGGTCGAATGGCTCGCTGCGCAAGACTCGCCGATCGAAGCCCTCCGCTGGGGCGACTATCACCAGGCGACGCTCGGTCATCTCTTGTTCGAGAATTTTCCGGTCATCCGCGAACTCGGAATGCTGCGCCTGCCCACAAGCGGCGACGGATTCACGGTCAACCGCGGCAGCTTTTCCGCCTCGACGTCTGCCCGGCCATTCCGTCACTTCCACGGCGCGAGTTTAAGGGCCATCTACGACCTGAACGATCTTGCCCAATCACGCTTCGCCCTGGCCGGCGGCCAATCGGGCCACCTTTTGTCTGAAAACTATGGCTCTTTGCTCGAGCCCTGGGGCAAGGGGGAGTATTTCACCGCCCCAGCCGGAGCGGCCGGCGTCCAGCGGATGACCCTTCAGCCCGCCCCGTAACAGCTACGATTTAGGGCAATAGCGCTGTCCGCTGCGCCTTGTAGGCACTTGCGGGACCATCTAAATTGTCCGTTAAGGTTTGGGGCGTGAAATAGCCTGTCTCATTCGATGTGAGCGGCTTTGGATTTAAGCGAGTTGGGGAATGGCTGAACGGCCAGATTTTGGCGGCGGCGCCGGCGACAAGGGCGGCGCCCCGATCATCATCAAGCGGATCAAGAAAGCTGGGCACGGCCACCATGGTGGCGCGTGGAAGGTTGCCTATGCCGACTTCGTGACCGCGATGATGGCCTTCTTCCTTCTGCTGTGGCTGCTCAACGCCGTCACTGAGCAACAGCTCAACGGCGTCGCCGACTATTTTACACCCATCGCCGCCTCGACCCGTGAAAGCGGCGCCGGCGGGATGCTTGGTGGTCAGACCATCGGCGAAGGCGCCTCACAGAGCCAGACCGGCTCGACCGCTGCCGTCGTACTGCCGCCGCCGTCGATCGGCTCCGGCGGCTCGGATTTGACCGATCCTGCTGAGGACGCACGCGTTGACGAAGAGGCTATTAAGGCCGCGCAGGAAGCAAAAGAGCAGAAAGAATTCGAGCAGGTTCAGGCCCAGTTGAAGCAAACCATCAGCGGCGTACCCGATCTTGCCCCCCTCGCCGCGAGCCTATTGGTCGATAACACGCCCGAAGGCGTGCGCATCCAGATTATGGACCAGGACAAGATCGACATGTTCCGGCCGGGCAGTGCCGAGATGTTCCCGCGCAGCAAGGAACTCCTCGTGCAAGTCGCTCAGGTCATCAAGAAGATGCCCAACAAGGTCAGCATCACTGGCCATACCGATCCGTCGACCGCAGTCGATCCATCCGGATACACTAACTGGGAACTCTCGTCGGACCGCGCCTTGGCCACGCGCCGCGTGCTTCTCGAGGGCGGCCTCGACGATCGCCAGCTCGGTAAGGTGGTCGGCGTCGCCGATCGTGAACCCATCGACCGCGGGCAGATTCGTTCTCCGCGAAATCGCCGCGTCTCGATCGTGCTATTGCGTGCGGATGACGTCAAAGGCGACACATTCGACCGGCTTCCGAACTTCCTGGAGAAAACCTCTGCCCCGCCGCCGCTCGACGCCTCGACCGGCGAGACGCTAGCGCCTGCCGCGCCCGCGGCCCCACCGTAATCACCGCTCGGCGCGGATATCGTTGATTACTTTCGCGTTACCGCGCTTGCATGGAACGAGTTGGCCCTCCAAACTAGAGGGGCCCGTATTGGGTAGTTCGCGCGCACTGGGTCATGGACCATTCACCTCTAAAACGGCCACAGTTCTTTTTCACCACGGCGCCTTTGCCGTGCCCCTACCTGCCTGACCGGCTTGAACGCAAACTGGTCACTGAGCTCTCCGGCCCCGGCGCTGAGAATCTCCACGAAGCTTTAGCGCGGTCCGGTTTCCGCCGCAGCCACTCCATCGCCTACGCGCCGGCTTGTCCTGGCTGTAAAGCCTGCGTGCCAGTGCGGGTGGTTGTGAAGGACTTCGAGCGCCGTCGCACGCTGTCCCGCCTTTGGCGGGAGAACGCCGATCTGATTGCAACGCGCGTGCCTGCGCGCGCGACGACCGAGCAATACGAACTCTTCGCGCGCTATCAGCAATCACGCCACGCCGGTAGCGACATGGCGCTCATGGGCTTTTACGAATACAGCGCCATGATTGAAGACAGCCCTATCGACACGTTCATGGTCGAATTTCGCGACCGCGCCGGCGTGCTGACGGCGGTATGCCTCACCGACCGCACATCCGATGGTCTCTCGGCCGTGTATAGCTTCTTTGAGTCGAACGGTTCGCGCGATGGCCTCGGCAACTATGTCGTGCTGTGGCTGATCGCCCAGGCCCGCAAACTCGATCTGCCTTACGCCTACCTTGGCTACTGGATCACCAACAGCGCCAAAATGGCCTACAAAGCGCGGTTCCAACCCCTCGAATGCCTCGGCCCTAACGGCTGGCAGCGCCTCTCGATTCCAAGCTGATGGCGTGTCCCGCATACACGCGTAGCGAATTCGTCAGCTGGATCCATGGTCGCCCGCGTGCCCCTCGCGAACTGCACGATCTTTAGGCTGGCTTCCTGAGCATCGATGCCGGCACACACGCGGACCGAATTCCGGCGCCCATTTAGACAACGTGTGGGCGAGATGGTCCTGCCCCCGGCATTCCCGCTAACGGTCGCCGTTAGCGTCAACCGCTAAACGGACGGTCGTCGCGCGAGAAGCCCTTCGGCGGCAGGCGGCCGGCCTGTGCGCGCTCGCCCCTCCAGTCCTTGAGGTCGGTCTCCACGCGTTCGCGATCGCCCGATTTCCACGAAAGGCCTTCCTTGTAGGTGAAGACTTTCGCATCGGCGCAGCCGCCATCCTTGTACTTCTGCAGGATGACACCTCGCCCGCGCGCCATTTCCGGCACCTCGCTCAGCGGGAAGATCAGCAGCTTGCGATTATCGCCTATGATCGCAACGGAATCGGCCGGCTTACGGATAAGTTCGCCGCCGCCGGAAGATGTCCCCGGGATCAACGCGCAGACACGCGCTTTTTCACCGTCCGCCAGGTTCAGCGTCTGCTTGCCATTCTTCGTCTGCGCGAAGACCTGCTCGGCCGGGACGATGAAGCCGCGCCCTTCGGACGATACGATCAGGAACTTTTCCTCGCGCGCGTAAACGCGTATCGCGATGATCTCGGCATCATTGGGCAAATCGATCATCAAGCGGATCGGCTCGCCGAAACCGCGGCCCTGCGGCAAGCGGTCGACCGCGATCGTATAGAAGCGGCCGTCGGATCCGAACAAGAGGATCTTGTCAGTGGACTGTGCCTTGACCGCAACTTGGAACGCATCGCCTTCCTTGAACTTCTGGTCGCCGCCGCCGCTCACGACATCATCGCGATGTCCCTTCATGGCGCGGATCCAACCCTTCGCCGAAAGAACGACCGTCGCCGGTTCTTTCTCGACAAGGGATTCCAGCGGAATGACGATCGCGCTGGGCGCGTCGGTCAATGTGGTGCGGCGCTTACCGAGCGGCGTGCTTTGGCCGAATTGCTTTTTGGCCTCTTTGACCTGCCAAGCAATGGTCTGCCATTGCTTGCTCTCGTCGGCGAGCAAGGCGCGGATTTCCTTGAGTTCGTCCGATAGCGTTTTGTGCTCAGACCGTATCTCGAATTCCTCGAGCTTGCGCAGCGAGCGCAAACGCATGTTGAGGATC
>CANJEU010000182.1 GCA_947473445.1 Fidelibacterota bacterium
CGACACTATGTTGAAGGGCGAAGGCACGGGACCCAATTTCGGGATCCGCGTCGAGGACGCCGATGTCGGGTACAGCAAGATTTCGATGACTGTGCGCGACGATATGCTCAACAGTCACATGATCGCCCATGGCGGCTTGATATTTCTGCTCGCCGATACCGCGTTCGCCTACGCCTGCAACTCGCGCAATCAGGTCTCGGTCGCGCAGAGCGCGTCGATTGTCTTCACCTCACCGGTCAAGAACGGCGAGCGATTGGAAGCCGAGGCCCGCGAGATCGCACTGATGGGCCGGAGCGGCGTGTATGCGATCACGGTTCGCGGCGGCGATGGCCGCGTGGTCGCACAGTTTCAAGGACAGTCCCGCACCATTAGCGGCACCATAGTCGAGGAGTAGACCTTTATGACCGAAGCTTTCATCTGCGATGGCATTCGCACGCCCATCGGACGCTATAGCGGAGCGCTTGCAAATGTGCGCCCCGATGATCTTGCCGCTCACGTCCTCAAAACGCTGAAGGAGCGAAATACGCAGGTAGATTGGGCGTCTGTTGATGATGTCATCATGGGCTGCGCCAATCAGGCGGGTGAAGACAATCGCAACGTCGCCCGCATGGCCGTGCTGCTTTCGGGCATCGGCGATGGCGTCCCAGGCACGACGATTAATCGGCTCTGCGGCTCGGGCCTCGATGCGGTAGCCATGGCGGCGCGCATGATCAAAACCGGCGAAGCAGATCTGATGATCGCAGGTGGTGTTGAAAGCATGACCCGCGCGCCGTTCGTCATGGGCAAGGCGAACAGCGCTTTCAGCCGGGATACGCAGATCTTCGACACCACCATCGGCTGGCGCTTCGTGAATCCGAAGATGAAAGCCTTGTACGGCATCGATTCGATGCCTGAGACGGCCGAGAACGTCGCGCAGGATTACAAAGTGGCGCGCATCGATCAGGACAAGTTTGCCGTGCGCAGCCAAGAACGCGCATCGAAAGCACAGGCCAATGGCCGTCTTGCGAAGGAGATCGTCGCCGTGACGATCCCGCAGCATAAGGGCGATCCGATCGTGGTCGATAAGGACGAGCACCCGCGCGCGACCAGCGTTGAGCAGCTCGCCAAGTTAAAGCCGATCGTGCGCGAAGGCGGCACCATCACCGCCGGCAACGCCAGCGGCGTGAACGACGGCGCCGCGGCGCTTTTGATCGCCAGCGCGAAGGCCGTGGCCAAGTACAACCTCAACCCCATCGCCCGGGTCGTGGGCGGTGCTGTCGCCGGCGTGCCGCCGCGCGTCATGGGAATCGGCCCTGCGCCGGCCACCCAGAAGCTGCTGGCCCGCAACAGGCTGGCGATTCCCGACCTGTCCGTGATCGAGCTCAACGAGGCCTTCGCCGCGCAAGGCTTAGCCGTGCTGCGCGAGCTTGGGATCGCCGACGATGCCGAGAATGTGAACCCTAACGGCGGTGCCATCGCCCTCGGGCACCCCTTGGGAATGTCAGGCGCCCGCCTTGCCCTGACCGCGAGCCTCGAAATGCAGGCTAGAAGCGGAAATTATGCTTTGTGTACAATGTGCATAGGCGTAGGTCAGGGGATCGCGCTTCTGCTGGCGCGTCCCTGATGAATTAATTGACCGGCTGTTCGGTTTATTATTATAGTACGATCTGAGTTCGCGCGAGAAACCGACGGAAAAACGACGGGAATCTGCATGTATACGACCGAAATGAGCAAGAATCCGGCCCGGCCGGCCGCGCCTTCGGAGGCACCCGAGCTGGTGGCCGCGTTCGAGGCGCGGGTGGCGAACGACGAGTTCATCGAGCCCAAGGATTGGATGCCTGAGGCCTATCGTAAGACGCTGGTGCGCCAGATCTCGCAGCACGCGCATTCGGAAGTCGTCGGCATGCTGCCCGAAGGCAACTGGATCAGTCGCGCCCCCTCGCTGCGCCGTAAGGCCGTGCTGCTCGCCAAGGTCCAGGACGAAGGCGGTCACGGTCTTTACCTGTATTCAGCCGCTGAAACCCTTGGCACCAGCCGCGACCAAATGATCGAGGCGCTGCACACCGGCAAAGCCAAGTATTCAACCATCTTCAATTACCCCACCCTCACCTGGGCCGACATCGGCGCCATTGGCTGGCTGGTGGACGGTGCCGCGATCATGAATCAGGTGCCGTTGCAGCGGACGTCTTACGGCCCCTATGCGCGCGCCATGGTGCGTGTGTGTAAGGAAGAAAGCTTCCATCAGCGCCAGGGCTTCGAGATCACTATGAAGCTTGCCGCCGGCACGCCCGAGCAGAAGGCGATGGCGCAGGATGCGCTGAATCGTTGGTGGTGGCCTTCGATCATGATGTTCGGCCCGCCGGACGATAATTCGCCGAACACCGCCCAATCGGTCCGTTGGCGCATCAAGCGCGAAACCAACGACGAGCTGCGCCAGAAGTTCGTGGATGTGACGGTTCCTCAGGCAGAAGCGATCGGCCTTACGGTTCCCGATCCCGATTTGAAATGGAACGAAGAACGGGGCCACTACGATTACGGCGCGATCGATTGGGATGAGTTCTGGGCGGTTGTGAAGGGCGAAGGCCCTGTCGCCAAAGAACGCGTGAAGGCGCGCATCGACGCCTGGGAAAAAGGCGCCTGGGTGCGCGAAGCCGCGCTGGCGCATGCCGCCAAGCAAGCCAGCCGCAGACAAAAGGAAGCCGCGAATGGCTAACGAGCCAAATACCCAGACCGCGAACGAATGGCCCCTGTGGGAGGTGTTCATCCGCGCCAAACACGGACTTTCGCACCGTCACGCCGGTTCCGTTCACGCCCCTGACGGCGAAATCGCGCTGCGTCATGCGCGCGATACTTATACCCGCCGCATGGAAGGCGTGAGTATCTGGGTGATCCGCTCGTCGGATGTGGTTGCGTCGGATCCGGGTTCAGCGGGGCCCACGTTCGAGCCGGCGGAATCGAAGGTCTATCGCCACCCGACGTTCTACGTCGTGCCCGACTATATCAAGCACATCTAAGCCAGTCCGACATGACGATCCCCACTTTGACGTCAAAAGACGCGCATTTCGATTACGTCCTGCGGCTCGGTGACGACGCGCTCATTCTGGCGCAGCGCCTGGGTGAATGGTGCGGCCATGCGCCGGCGCTGGAAACCGACCTTTCGCTGGCCAATATCGCGCTCGACTTGATCGGCCAGGCCACGATGTTCCTCGGCTACGCCGGCGAACTTGAAGGCAAGGGCAATGATGCCGACAAACTGGCCTTCCACCGCGATGTGAACCAGTTCCGCAATTGCCTGCTGGTCGAACAGCCCAACGGCGACTTCGGACGCACCATCGCGCGCCAGTATATTTTCTCGACCTGGCAGTATCTGCTTTATCAGCAGCTCGCCCGTTCGACCGACCCGCGTCTTGCCGAGATCGCAGCCAAAGCGCTCAAGGAGACGACGTACCACGCTGAGCTTGCCGCCGAATGGGTGGTGCGTCTTGGCGACGGCACCGCCGAAAGCCACGAGCGCGTGAAGGATGGCTTTGAGTGGTGCTGGCGCTTCGTCGACGAACTGTTCTCCGTCCAGCCGCTCGATCCTTCAATCGTCACCTCGGGCGTTGCCGTCGATACGGCGACGCTGCGCGCCGCGTTTGATTCCGCCCTCGCAACGACGTTCGCCGAAGCGACACTGCCGCTGCCGAAGTTCCCGCGCCCGGTGCTCGGCGGCCGCAAGGGTCATCATTCGGAACATCTCGGACACTTGTTGTCAGACATGCAGTTCCTTCCGCGCGCTTATCCTGATGCGGTCTGGTAACTCATGATGCGGCAAGCCGCCTTAAACTGGCGTGACCGCGTCCTGGATGTGCTCTCCCACGTTCCGGATCCGGAAATCCCTGTGGTTTCGGTCGTCGAACTTGGCATCGTGCGCGATGTGCAGGAAAATCCGCCGCGTGTCGTGATCACAACCACCTATAGCGGCTGCCCGGCGACCCAGGTCATCCAAGCCGATATCCGCAAAGCGCTGGACGATGCCGCCCTCAGTGAAGTGAAGATCGAAGTCGCCTTGTCCCCGCCCTGGACCAGCGACTGGATCACCGAAGACGGGCGCAAGAAACTGCTGGCCTACGGAATCGCGCCGCCCCCCAAAGGCACCGGGGCGGCGAGCCTGAAAAACGCCCAGGCGGCCACATGCCCGCGCTGCGGCTCCATCAAGACGCGCGAAATCAGCCGCTTCGGTTCGACGCCGTGCAAGGCCCTGTGGCAGTGTGAAACCTGCCGCGAGCCGTTCGACCGCTTCAAGTGTCACTGAGGTTACGATGTCCGTTGGATTCCACCAGCTCAAGATTGCCGATGTCCGCCGGGAGACGTCCGACGCCGTGTCGATTCTTTTCCAGGTGCCCGAGGAGCTGAAAGAGAAATTCCAGTTTCGTCCCGGTCAGCATCTGACGCTGAAGGTCGATATCGGTGGTGAAGAAGTCCGCCGCAATTATTCCGTCTGTGTCGCGCCCCATGAAGGCGAACTGCGCATCGCCGTGAAGGAAGTGGCCCAAGGGCGCTTCTCGACCTGGGCGAACCGCGAGATCAAAGCCGGTCACGTGATCGACGCCATGCCGCCGCACGGCAGCTTCACCTGGGCATTCGAGAAAGGCCGCAAGCGCCGCTATGTGCTTCTGTCGGGGGGGGCGGGCATTACGCCGATCCTCTCGCTGCTGAAAACCGGCCTTGCCGTCGAGCCTGACAGCGAGTTCGTGCTGTTCTATGGCAACCGCGCCAGCCACACGATCATGTTCCTCGAAGAACTCGCGAGCCTCAAGGATCGCTATCTGTCGCGGTTCGAGCTCTACCACTTCCTCGACGATGAAGAAGGCGAAGTAGAGCTGTTCAACGGACGTATGGATCAGGCCAAGACGACCGAGGCGCTTAAACTCCTGGTCGGCGACCGGCATATCGACGCTGTCTTCATCTGCGGGCCTGGCCCGATGATGAACGCCGCCGAAGCGGCTGTAAAAGCGCACGGCATCAGCGCTGATCGGGTGATGATCGAACGATTTACCGCGGATGGTCTGCCTGCGCCCGAGCAGGACCCCACCGTCGCCGCGCTTGAGAAGAAAGCGCAAGGTTCAAAGGTACAGGTGCGCATCGACGGCCGCCTGCGTACGCTGGCCTACGA
>CANJEU010000183.1 GCA_947473445.1 Fidelibacterota bacterium
CCGGGCTCTGCGTTCCTCTAGCGGCATTTTGAGGCCGCGGTGCAGGGCGTCAACCATGCTTTGCTCGTCGAAGGGATTAACAATCAGCGGCTCGCGCAACTGGCGCGCCGCGCCTGCAAAGCGGGATAGGACAAGCACGCCCGGGTCTTCAGGATCTTGCGCGGCCACATATTCCTTCGCGACGAGGTTCATGCCGTCGCGCAAAGGCGTTACAAACGCAACGCGCGCGGTGCGATATAGGCCCGCGAGCGCGATGTGGTTATATGTCTTGTTCACATAGCGCAACGGCACCCAGTCGTAGTCGGCGAATTCGCCATTGATGCGCCCCAGAAGGCGCTCCAGCTCGCGGCGCATGGCGCGATAGGCCGACACATCCATGCGCGAGGGCGGCGCGATCTGCAGGAACGACACCTTGGCTTTATGCTCGGGATATTTCTCAAGAAGCTTTGCATAGGCGGAAAAGCGCCGGTCGATTCCCTTGGAATAATCCAGCCGGTCCACGCCGATGATCAGCTGACGTCCCGCGAGGCTGTCGACCAGCCGCACAGCGTGGGACTTTGCTTCAGGCAATGTCGCCATGGCCGCGATGCTGGCTGCGTCGATGCCGATGGGGAAGGCGCGCACCTCGATCGTGCGGCCAAAGCATGTCACCCGGCCGTCCGGCTCAAGCTTCCCATCGGCTTCGCGGATGACGTAGTCCAGGAAAGATTGCACGTCGCGGTCGGTTTGAAATCCCACGAGGTCGTAGGCGAACATGGTTTGCACCAGCGCACGATGCTCGGGCAGCGTCACCAGAAGCTCCGACGCCGGCCAGGGAATATGCATGAAGAAGCCCAGCTTCTGCGTCGCGCCCAAACGCTTGAGCTCCGCGCCCAGCGGGATCAGATGATAGTCCTGCACCCAGATCGTATCTTCGGCCTCCAGCAGCGGCAGGATCGCTTCGGCGAACAGCACGTTCACCCGGTAGTATCCCACGCCGAAGCTGCGGTCGTAGGCCACGAGGTTGGAGCGGTAGTGACACAGGGGCCAGAGCGCGCGGTTGGCAAAGCCGTTGTAGTATTCCTCGTGGTTCTCTTTGCTCAGGTGAAGCGTCGCAAGGGTGTAATTCCCCTGCTTGGCGGTGGTGACGCTCGTCTCCTGCGTCTCGGTCACCTCGCCGCTCCAGCCAAACCACAGGCCGCCGAAGGCTTTAAGGGCGCTTGAGAGACCGGCCGCAAGGCCCCCCGCGGCCACACGCCCGCGGCCCTTGGGCGGCGGCACGCGGTTTGAAACGATCACCAGGCGTTTCATACGACGTCTCTCCAGGACTTCGAAAGACGCATGGCCCCGTTGATGATGCCCACCAGCGAATAGGTCTGAGGATAATTCCCCCACAGCTCGCCGGTGACGGGATCGATATCTTCCGACAGCAGGCCCACATGATTGCGGTGATTGAGCATGCTGACGAACACATCACGCGCATCCGCATCGCGTCCGGCGCGCTTGAGGGCGTCGATGTACCAGAAGGTGCAAATATTGAACGCGTTTGTCGGCACGCCGAAATCGTCCTGGCCGATATAGCGGAACACATGTTTGCCGCGCCGCAGCTTCTCACTCACCGCATCAAGGGTCGCGAGGAAATGGGGGTCGTCGGCATTGACGAGACCCACCTCCGTCATTTGCATGACGCTGGCATCGAGTTCGCTGCCGCCGAAGCTGGCGGCGAAGGCGTTGCTCTCGTTACTCCAGGCCTCGGAGAGGATTTTTTCCTTCAGCTCACGGGCGCGTTCGTTCCAGAACAGTGCGCGATCGCTCATGGAAAGATGCGCCGCGATGCGCGACAGACGATGGCATCCCGCCCAGCACATCAGCGCTGAATAGGTATGCACATTGGCAATAGTGCGCAGCTCCCACAGGCCCGCGTCCGGCACCGCCGCCAGTCGGTAAGCGCGCTCACCGATAATTTCGAGGGCGCGAAAATCCTGCAGCGTCATGGGCCGGAGCAGGCGGCGGTCGAAAAACGCCTGCGTCGAGGACAGAATGATCTGACCATACACGTCGTGTTGCTTATGCTCATAGGCCTGGTTGCCCACGCGCACGGGGCCCATGCCGCGATATCCCGGTAGCGATGTGATCTCGCGCTCGATCAACGCCTGCTCAAGGGCAAGGCCGTATACTGGCTGCATATGCCGGTCCTCGGTCAACTCGGGCAGATTGCGCAGGTACGAGAGATAGCTCTCCATAATGTCGATGGCGCCCAGGCGGTTCAGTGCGCGCACGACGTAATAGGCGTCACGCAGCCAGCAGAAACGATAGTCCCATGTACGGCCCGAATTGGCCGCTTCCGGGATCGACGTGGTCATGGCCGCGAGGATGCCGCCGGTTTCTTCGTACCAGCACAGTTTCAAGGTGATGGCGGCGCGGATCACAGCGTCCTGCCATTCCAGCGGCACCGCCAGCGTGCGCACCCATTCGCGCCAATAACTGTCGGTGGCGGTAAGATATTCCTCGCACGTCGCCGACACCGAACCTGCAACGGTTTCATCGGGGCCCAGAAACAGATTGAGCGGCTTTTCAAGCCGGAACCAGCTTTCATCGGTGATGTAAGCCACTGGCGCGTCGGTGGTCAGACGCAGTGTCTGCCGGTCACTGACAAAGCGAATGTGGTTCGACCCGCGTGTCACCACGGGATCTTCCGCGCCATACGAGAAAGTCGGCCGCAGACGGATGCGTACGCGCGGACGCCCCGTCACAGGCCGGATGATGCGGATCAGCGCGACGGGACGGTGGCGCCGGCCGAACCGGTTGAAGCGCGGCGCGAAGTCGATGACGTCGATCGCCTGGCCCGCCGTGTCCTGCAGGCGCGTCACCAGCACCGGCGTGTTCGTGAAATAGCTTTGCTGCGAGGACGCGAAATTCTCGATGTCCACGCCGAACACGCCGCGCGCTTTTTCATCCTGCGGGCTGATGCCGCCGAGCAGCGCATTGAACACCGGATCGCCGTCGGGCCGCGGCATGCAGCTCCACACCATGCACGCGCGCTGATCGACAAGTGCATTGATCGTGCAGTTGCCGATGGCGCCAAGATTGAGATTGGAAAGCGGAAGGTCAGTTTGTGCGGCGGCCATCATTCTGTTCGTTCAGTGTCGTGAGCCAGGAGTGGACCGCTGCGACCGAAGGCAGGCGCGTGGTGGCGGCGGTGGGTGTGCGGGCGCCGACGATGACGCCGTAGCCGTTGGTTTGCGATACCGCGACGAACGCGGACTCATCGGTCAGATCGTCGCCGACGAACACGGGCCGGCGGCCGGCGAACGGCGGCTCGTTCATATAGGCCGACATGGCGTTCGCCTTGCGCACGATCGCCGGCTTCAGCTCGACAACCATATTGCCGTCGAGCCGTTCGAGCTGCCCGTGCGAGCCTGCCGCGCATTCATCGACCATGCGCCGCGCTTCGTGCCCAAGATCCGGGGCGCCGCGGAAATGAAGGGCGATGCTCACGCCTTTATCCTCGGCGCGCATGCCGCGGTTCTTGCGGCAGAAGGCCGACATGATCTCGCGCGCCGGATCGAGCATGGCGGTCGGAAATTCGGACTGGATGACATGGCCGAGCGAGGTGCGCCGCTCAGCGCCATGGATGCCCGCCACCGCCCGTACGCTTCCGCTCAAATGTTTGTCTATAATCTCGATAGGCCGGCCCGTAATGATCGCAACCGCGCCGTTCAGATGCCACGCCACTTGGGACATAAGTTCGTCCAGCCCCGGCGCGATCTTGATGGCGTTCGGGGTCGCGGCAAGGTCGACCAGCGTCCCGTCAAAATCCAGAAAAAGGGTAACGTCGGCCGTGAGCGGCGGTGGATGAGCGTCGTTCATGCGTCCCGGGGGAGTTGTGAGATGTGCGCGGGCCATAACGCACCAACGGCGCGAATGGGTTCACTCGCGGGCGCACGAAATCACCGAATATGAATTCTCTTATTAAGAGCGCATCAGACGCGGCAGGTCGCCGATCGTTCCCATGGCGTGGCGCATGAACACGCGCTTTAGGGGCGGGATGCGGTTGACGATGCCAAGCCCCAGGTCGCGCGCGGCCTTGATGGGCCCGATATCGTTCGAGAACAGACGGTTCAGCACATCGGTCACGCCCGCCATCATCAGGTTATCGGCCCGGCGCCAGCGCTCGTAACGGCCCAGCGCGTCCGGGTTAGCGATATCAAGGCCCAGGCGCCGTGCGTCCAGGATCACTTCGGTCAGCGCGGCGGCGTCACGCAAGCCAAGGTTCAGACCCTGGCCGGCGATGGGATGAATGCCGTGCGCGGCATCCCCCGCCAGCACCAGGCGGCCCTTTGTGTAACGGGCCGCGAACTGCACACCCAAGGGATGGCTGAAGCGCGGCCCGATCAACGACAGGTGGCCGAGGAAGCCGCCCACACGTTCGTCGATCTCGGCAAGGAACGCCGCTTCGTCGAGGGCGAGATACCCTGCCGCCGCGCTTGCGCGCTCGGTCCACACCAGCGAGGCCCGGTGCACGCCGCCCTCATCGGGCAGCGGCAGGATCGCGAACGGCCCCGCCGGCAGAAAACGTTCGTGCGCGATGCCCTGGTGGGACTTCTCAAGGCCGATGGTGGCGACGATCGCCACCTGCGGATAGCTCCATCCCGTGAGCTTGATGCCTGCCTGATCGCGCAATTTGGACTCGCGTCCTTCGGCGGTCACGACCATCGCGGCGGTGATGGTGCGCCCGTCCGCGAGATGCAGCGTCGCCGCGTCGCGGGTTTCGCTCATATGCGACACCGTCGCGGGCGCGATCAGGTGCAAGGCGCTCTTCAGTTCGCCCATGCGCGCGAAGCTCGCCGCGCGCAGGTGCCGGTTCTCGGCCATGACGCCCAAAAACTCTGGGCCAATCTCGGCATGGTTATAGTGAAGGAACAGCGGCGCATTGCCGTCGGACACGCGAATCTGGCGGATCGGCTCGCACCGGGCGGCCAGATGCGGCCACACGCCGATGGCGGCGAGCAATCTCTGGCCGCTGGCCGCGATCGCCGAGGCTCGCCCGTCGAATCGGTCGGTGGTCATGGCGCCAGGGTCGAGTTGGTCGACGAGGGCCGTTTTCACCCCGTGGGAGGCCAAAGCACAGGCCAGCGTGCCGCCAACCAGCCC
>CANJEU010000184.1 GCA_947473445.1 Fidelibacterota bacterium
CTCCACCCAGATCGGATCGCTGTCGACCACGTTCATCGCGGGCCTCACGCCGCAAACCTTCGCCGCCCTCAGCGCGACGCAAATCGCGGGCCTCAAATCGACCGCCGCCGGCTTGCTCAGCGCCACGGTGCTTTCCGCGCTGACGACGACACAGGTTGCCGCCCTCTCGGCCACCGCGGTCACGGGCCTCAACAGCACGCAGATCGCCGGCCTCAGCACCGCGCAGATCGACGCCATGACCGACGCGCAGCTGGGCTCGATCACGTCCGAGGCCGCGGGCGGCCTCACCACAACCCAGCTCGCCAGCTTCGATACCGCCGAAGTCGCCGCACTCGGCACACAAACCATCAGCGGCTTCTCAAGCGGACAGATCGCCGCCTTGACGAATACCCAAATTGCCGCGCTCACCGCCGGCCAGATCGGCGCGCTCTCGGCGACCGGTATGTCGGGCCTTGGCCCCACGGACATGGCCGCCCTCTCAACCGCCCAGATCGCCGCCATCGGCGCAACCGCGGCCGCCGGACTCACGGCCGACCAGATCGGCGCGCTCACCGCGACGCGCATGCCGTCCTTGTCCGCCGCCGCCGTCGCCGGCTTTGGCGCCGCGCAGATCGACGCGCTCTCGACCGCGCATATCCGCGCCTTGAGCGCCGCGCAGCTCGCCGCGCTGTCACCGGCCGCCCTCGCATCGCTCGATGGATCCCAGGTCGCGAATATGACGGCCGTGCAGTTCGCCGGTTTGACCTCGACCCAGCTCTTGGAAATCGCGCCGGACGCCATCGGCGCGCTCACCTCGACCCAGGTCGCCGCGCTCAAGACCGAGCAACTCGGCGCCCTCAGCCGTCTGCAATTGCGCGCCATGACCACCGAACAATTCGATGCTCTGTCGGTCGCGCAGGTCGCGGCCCTGTCCACGAGCCAGATCTCCAACTTGCCCGCGACCCAGCTCACCGCGCTGAGCGAAACGCAATTTGGCGCGCTCACGCCTACGCAAATCGGCGCGCTTACGCCCAACCAGATCCAAGGCCTCAGCTCCGGCCAGATCGCGGCCCTGAGCGAACGTCAGTTGAACGGTCTGACCGCGACCCAGATCGCCAGCCTCACCGACACGGTCATCGATTCCCTGACCGCCGCGCAGATCGACGCCCTCATGCCCGGCCAGCTCGGCGCCTTCACCTCCACGCAAATCGCCGGCATGACCCCCGCACAGACGGCGGCGTTAGAGTCCGGCTTCGCGTAACTCGTGCGCGCCCGCACTCGGACCCTCGCGCCCTCCCACCGGCGTCATCCTGGGCATTCGCCCAATGTGACGGGTTGAGCTTTGCAGCGAGAGGGGAGCGAAACATGGCCTAAAGCTCCTATCTCCCTGAAATCCCCACAATCTATACGAGTGACTCTTTCCCGTGCCTTCATTATAACTGACCGGTCAGTCATTAATGAGTGCCCCGTGCCCCGTACCCGACGCCCCGAAGCCCGCCCGGACCAAATCCTCGATGCCGCGCTCGCCGTGTTTTCCGAGCAAGGCTTCGCCGGCGCCCGTGTCGAGGACATTGCGAAAAGAGCAGGCCTCTCGAAGGGGGCCATCTACCTCTATTTCGAGTCCAAGGACGCGATGCTGAAGGGCCTCGTGCGCCGGTTGGCCGACGGCGTCGTCGGCGCGGCCGAGGGGCTCGTCGATCCGAACCGCGATGCCTCCGTCACCTTGCGTTCGCTCGTCGCCTTCATGGTCGTGCAGATCTCCAATCCGCAAGTCTCCGCCGCGCCCCGCATCGTCATCGCCGAGGCGCAGCGTTTTCCCGAACTCGCGGCCTTCTATCGCGAAACCGTCATCGCCCGCGGTCATCGCCTCCTCACGCGCCTGATCGATCTCGGTGTCAGCCAAGGTGTCTTCCGCGACGTTGACCGCGAAGTCCTCTTGCGCACCTGCATCGGACCACTGCTGGCCCACATGCTGCTCACAAGCGTCTTTATCGACCCTCAGAATCCGGGCCCGCCGCCCGAGGTCATCGGCGCCGGAATTGCCGACATGATCCTCAACGGCCTCAATCCGAATAACGGAGCTTTGTTATGAAGCGCGCTCTCACGGCGTCTCTGATCCTCCTGCTCGCGGGGTGCGGCGACGGCTTCCCCCCGCTCCACGGCTACGCCGAGGGCGAGTTCGTGATGCTCGCGCCCGAAACGAATGGCCGCGTGATGCAGATGAACGCCGCCGAAGGCGCAAGCGTCCCTGCGGGCGCGACCCTCTTCAGTCTCGACGCCGCTGCGGAAAAGCTGAACCTTGAAGCCGCGCAAGCCCGCGCCGCCGCCGCCACCGCCCGCTTCGACGACGCCTCGGCGGGCGGCCGCACACCCGAGATCGCAGCGGCGCGCGAACTCCTCAGTCAGGCGAGGGCGGCGCAAGTGCGCGCCCGTGCCGACCGCGCCCGCGCGCAGGAGCTTGCCGCGACCGGCGACATCCCACGCGCGCGTCTCGACGAGGCCGTCGCCGCGGCCGATACGGCCGATGCCCGTGTCTCCGAAGCGCGCCAGCGCATCACGCTCGCCGAACTGCCCGCGCGCGAAAACCAGATCAAAGCGCTCGCCGCATCGGTCGATGAGGCCGAGCGTCAGGTTGCTTTGGCCGAGGACGCCCTGCGCCGCCGCGCGGTCGCTGCGCCCACCGCCGGTCGTGTCGAGCGCATCTTGCGCTATGCCGGCGATGTCGCGGGCCCCGCGCTGCCGGCGGTGCGTTTCCTGCCCGAGGGCCGCGTCATCGCCGTTGTTTTCATTCCCGCGCCCGTCTTGGCCAAGGTCCCCGTCGGCACGAAGCTCGCAATCGCCTGTGATGGTTGCCCGGCGAATGCGGGCGCCGAGATCGTCTCCATCGGCGATGAAACCGAATTCACCCCGCCGATCATCTATTCGGACGCTGAACGTTCGCGCCTTGTTTACCGCGCCGAAGCGCGGTTCAGCGGTTTCGCCCCGCCGCCCGGCACGCCTCTGCGCGCGGAGATAGCCCGTGACGCCAAATAACTACGCCATAGACGTCCACGGCCTGACCAAGAACTTCGGCGACAAACGCGTCGTCGACGACTTCTCGATCAAGGTCCCCAAGGGCGCCATCTATGGATTCCTCGGGCCGAACGGCTCGGGCAAAACCACCACCATCCGCATGCTCTGCGGGCTGCTGCAGCCCGACAGCGGCGGCGGCACGGCGCTTGGTTTTGATATCGTCAAGGAAAGCCGCGCCATCAAAATGCGCGTCGGCTACATGACGCAGCGATTTTCGCTCTATGAAGATATGACCACGCGGGAAAACCTCACCTTCGTCGGCCGCCTGCATGGCCTTGCCGACGTCAAAGGCGTCGTCGATGCCGCGCTTGAGGAGTACGAACTCGCCCCGCGCGCGAACCAACTCGCCGGGCAGATGTCCGGCGGCTGGAAACAACGCCTCGCGCTCGCCGCCGCTTCGCTGCACGAGCCCGATCTGTTGCTGCTTGATGAACCCACCGCCGGTGTCGATCCCAAAGCGCGCCGCGATTTCTGGGAACGCATCCGGGGCAGGGCGGATAAGGGCGTGTCGATCCTGGTCTCCACCCACTATATGGACGAGGCTGTGCAATGCGACTACATCGCCTTCATGGCCTACGGGCGCAAGTTGATCGACGCGCCGGCGGCCGACATCTCCAAAGAAGTGAATCTCCACACCTGGCGCATCGAAGGCCCACATCTTCACGCTCTCTATGAACGCCTGAAAGGCGCCCCCGGCGTTGAACAGGTCGCGCGCTTCGGCTCGGCCATCCATGTCAGTGGCCGGAACAAGGAACTTCTTGATGAAACCGTCGCGGCGCTGGGCGCTGAACCCGGCCTTGACGTGTTTCCGGCGAAAACCGGTCTCGAGGAAGCCTTCATCTATCTCATGAGCGGCGCGGAGAATAACTTCAAATGAGCACCGACATGTTCTCTTTTGCGCGCGTGAAGGCGCTGCTCGCCAAAGAATTCGTGCAGATGCGCCGCGACCGCCTCACCTTCGGCATGATGGTGGGCATTCCCATCATGCAGCTCCTCCTGTTCGGTTACGCCATCAACACCGATCCCCGTCATCTGCCGACGCTGATCGAAATGGGCGACAATGGTCCCGCCAGCCGCGCCATCGTGCAGGCCATGGAGAACTCGCTTTACTTCGACATCAAGGGCACGGTGACGCGCGAAGAAGCCGAAGCCTCCTTGAAAAACGGCGAGGCGATCTTCGTGCTCACCATTCCGCCGGGTTTCGAGCGCGACTTCGCGCGCGGCGAACAGCCGCAGCTCCTTCTTGATGCCGATGCGTCCGATCCGGTCGCGGCCGGGGCAGGGACGGGTGCCATTCAGCAAATCGTCCAGCACGCGCTTGAGCCCTATACGCCCGCCCATTCGCCGCCGGTGGAGACCATCGTGCACCGGCGCTACAACGCCTCGAGCCGCACGGCCGTCAACATCGTGCCGGGCCTGCTCGGCGTCATCCTCACCATGACTATGGTGATGATGACCTCCATCGCCATCACCCGCGAAACCGAACGCGGCACGCTCGAGACCTTGCTGGCAACACCCGCGCGCCCGCTCGAGGTCATGGTTGGGAAAATAACGCCCTATATCTTCGTCGGCTTTATTCAAGTCACCGTGATGCTGCTCGGCGCGCGCTTTCTGTTCAACGTGCCCTTCGCGGGCAATCCCTTTGCCTTCGTCGCTGCGGTGTCTCTGTTTATCCTCGTCAACCTCTCCATCGGATTCTTCTTTTCCACCATCGCCCGCTCGCAGATGCAGGCCATGCAGATGACCTTCTTCATGTTCCTGCCCTCGATCCTCCTGTCGGGCTTCATGTTCCCGTTCTACGCCATGCCCGGCTGGGCCCAGGCCATCGGCCAAGTCCTCCCCAACACCCATTTCCTGCGCGCCATCCGCGGCGTGATGCTCAAAGGCGGTGGATTCGCTGACATTTGGATGAACCTGTTGCCGCTGGTCATCATGCTCGGCGTCGTCGCCGCCCTAGCGGTCAAACGCTACCGCCGCACCTTGGACTAGTTTTTATTCCTCCCCCTGAACGGGGGAGGCGAGGAGGGGGTCGTTTGTTGTTTTCGGTTCACGCGCGACAAACGGAAAA
>CANJEU010000185.1 GCA_947473445.1 Fidelibacterota bacterium
CATAACGGTCGAAATCGAACTGAACCGTGTTGCCAACGACGCTGTTGAAGTACTCGAGCGAGTCCGGCGCCGGACCCGACGGCTTCGCAGCCGCAGCCGGCGGCGGGGCAGCGGCCGGAGCCGTGGCTTCCACTTCGGTTTTCTTTGTCGAACATGCCGCGAGAAGCGCCATGACGGCTACTGCGGTTACGAGACGGAGTTTCATCTTCTTATTCCCCTAATTTTTTTACGAGGTAGTCCCAGCGCTGATTCGGTGTCTCTTTTACCAGCAACCCGCGCAGACGCAAGGGCCTGCCGGGCCTGATCGGGCTCCTTAGCCCCGGAAATATATAACCTTTTGCCAGTGTTGCAAATGCGCAGCAACGTGCCGCGTGCAGTGCGAAAGGGAGACGGCAGCTAACCCATAGCTACACGGAATGCAAGAAATTTCGAGTAACTTAGATAAAAACTAGGGAATTAGAGGGGACCACGCCGGGTCTGAAGCGTCCTGCGGCGTAATGATTTCTCTTTGGTTATAACCAGTTAGATCGATTGAATAGAGCCGGGTGCGGCCGCCGTTGCGGGCCTGGGCAAAATACATGAGCACACGGCCGTTGGGGGCCCACGTCGGAGATTCGACCAAGAATCCCTGGGCGAGCAACCGTTCGCCCGAGCCATCGGTCCGCATGACGCCGATATAGAAGTTGCCGTCGGTGTTGCCGTAACGGGTGAAGGCTATGAGGTCGCCGCGGGGCGACCAGACCGGGGTGGCATAGCGGCCCTTGTCCTTGGCGAAGCTGATTCGCTTCGCATCGGAACCGTCGGCGTTCATGGTGTAAATCTGCTGACTGCCGCCGCGGTCGGAGGCGAAGGTGATCTTGCTGCCGTCGGGCGACGCGCTCGGTGAGGTGTCAATGGCGGGGTGATCGGTGAGCCGCGCGGTTTTGCGCGTCCGCAGATCCATTTCATAAATTTCGGAGTTGCCGTTCGTCGCCATCGACAACAGCACCTTATTGCCGTCGGGCGTGAAGCGCGGCGCAAAGGTCATGCCGGGAAAATCACCCATGACTTCCTGACGGCCGGTATCGATGTTGAAGAGATACACCCGCGGCACGTTGCGGAAGTAGGACATATACGTGATCTCTTGCGCCGTCGGCGAGAAGCGCGGCGTAAGAACAAGGTTTGCGCCATTGGTCAGATAGCGGTTGTTGGCGCCGTCCTGATCCATGATGGCCAAGCGCTTCACGCGTTCGAGGGCCGGGCCGCTTTCCGCGATATAAACGATGCGCGTATCGAAATAGCCTGTTTCCCCGGTGATGGCGGTGTAGATGCGGTCGGCGATGAGATGGGCGACACGGCGCCAATTCTCAGGCTGCGTTGTATAGGCCTGCCCTTCCATCTGTTGTCCGCCGAAGACATCCCACAAACGGAACGCGACGCGCGCCTGACCATTGGGCAAAGGTTCGACAGCGCCTTGCACGAGCGCTTGCGCGGCGAGCGTGCGCCAATCGGCAAAACGCGGCTGCACGTCGAGCGAGGTGAGATCTTGAAGGAAACCCTTCGGATCGATGGGGCGGAAGAGACCGGAGCGTTCAAGATCGGCGGTGATAACGCTCGATATGTCACGGCCCAGCTGTTGAACTTCAGGGCTGGAGCCTGGGAAAACCGTAATCGCGACGGGCATCGGTTCGACGCGGCCGCGGGTAATATCAAGGCGCACTTGTGCGTTGGCTGCGGACGCAAAAAGGCCCATCAGCGCCGCGACAACGCCTGCCCCAGCAATTTTCCTCAAGTTCATCATGATCACGAGTTTAGCTCCGCGTAGTTACACTCACCCCGGGTGGGAGAGGATGAAGTTCAATTGTGGCGACGGCGTGTCGCCTTTTCAAGCAAACGTCCCGAAACAAGGAGAACCGGCCGGCCCTGTTCCGGCGGCCGGTTGCATCAAGGTTAGTTAATGCGGCCCTGGGGCGAAAAGTTTAGGACCATTTCTTTGAAGGTCGCGTAGTTCGCCGCCGAGATCATGGGGATCTTGCCGCAGCCCAGGATCGCGTTGCGGCCGGTATTGGTGAAATTGCGGAACTGGCTGTCGACCAAATACCGCGCCATGTCGACGATTTCGAGTTTCTGGACCGACCCGTCCGGATTGATGAAGACGCGGATCTCCGCGCTCATATCTTCAACGCCTTCTTGTCCGGGATCGATACGCCAGCAGCTTTCGATATGCGCGATGATGGCCGCGCGCTCGGTCATCGAGGCCCGGTCGGAAATATTGGGCGCCATATTTTGCGCTGTATCCTGCACCTTACTTTCGGCCTGCGGCTTCGGTTTCGGCGCGGTCTTCTGCATATCCTTCAGAAGACTTTCCAACATCGCGACATCGCGCTTTTTCGTATCCGGCGGCGTCGGCTTACGCGGCGGCGGCTTCACGATCGGAACGTCGGGTTTTTTCTTTTCCTCGATCGGCGCCGGCTTTTCCGGCGGCGGCGGCATGGCATCCGAGGATGGCGCTTCAACGACCTGTGGCTCGGGCGTCGGCGCCACCGGCTCGGGTTCCTTGATTGGCTCGGGCGTCGGCGGAGGTGGCGCCGCGGAGATCTCATCGATCACCGGAATCTCCATCCTCACCATCGGCTCTTGGATGACGTCGCGCTTCATAAAAGGAATGCTCACGTACGCCGCACCGACGATGGCGGCGTGCAGCAGTACTGAGAAGATCAGACCTGTATTGGGTGTATCGCGCAGCATTCCGACCGACACTTCGAGACCTATCCCCTACCTTACCGTGCGGGCTTAGCGGGATTTCTTGGCCTTTCTGTGACGAAAGCGACTTGCGTGATGCCCGCCCCCGTCACTTCCGCCATGACTTTCATCATCTGACCGTAAGAAATTTCGGCATCCCCGCGCACGTAAACGCGCACGTCGGGATTGCTCTCTCGGATGGCCGTCAATTGAGCACTCAAGGCGTCGAATTCGATGCCAGTCTTCTCGTTCAGCGTCAGAGTCCCGTCTTTCTGAACCGTCAGCGTGAGCGGTTGATTGTCTTGCGGCAACGACTTCGAGGCGTTGGTCTGCGGGAGGTTGACGTCAACCCCCTTCGTCAGCAGCGGCGCAGTGATGATGAAGATCACAAGCAGGACGAGCATCACGTCCACCATCGGCGTCACGTTGATCTCGGCCACCGGAGCGAACGAACGCCGGCTGGTCTTAACGCCGGAAGATGGTTTGATAAAAACCGCCATGAGAGTGCTCCGTTATTTCACGTCCAATTGACGGGACAGGATCGCGCCGAACTCACCGGCGAAGTTCTCGAGCCGTAAGGCATAGCGCGAAAGGTCGCTGGAGATCTTGTTGTAGAACACGACGGCCGGAATCGCGGCCACGAGGCCGAGGGCGGTCGCGAACAGTGCTTCGGCGATGCCAGGCGCGACGGTTGCAAGGCTCGTGTCGGACGACGCTCCGATAGCGGTGAAGGTGTTCATGATGCCCCAGACGGTTCCGAACAGGCCGAGGAACGGCGCGACCGAGCCAGTGGACGCAAGGAAGATCATGCGGCGATGGAGATGATCCATCTCGCGCTCAAGGCTGATTTTCATCACGCGGTCGATCCGCTCGCCAAGCAGGGCCGAACCGGAAGCGGACGCCGGCGGCGTGCCGCCCTTGCCCGCCGAGCGGCGCCATTCGCGCATAGCGGCGGTGAAGATGGTGGCCATCGGTTCGCGCGGGCGCTGGCCAACGCGCTCGAACAGATCCTCGAGCGACTGGCCGGACCAGAATTTCTCTTCGAACTGTTCGGCCTGTTTGAACAAGGACCGCAGGCGGAACACCTTGTCGAAGATGATCGCCCAACTCCAGAGCGACATCAGGATGAGAAGGACGACAACGGCCTTCACCACAAGGTCCGCCTGCAGGAACAAGGCCCAGGCCGACATATTCACCACGGGAGCCGCTGCTATAGCCGCACTTTCCATTCGTTCACCTATTCAAATCACATTTCCAGTTCCTCCCCCTGAAAGGGGGAGGCTAGGAGGGGGTCGTTTTTTGTTTGCTAGCAACGAACAAAAAAACAGAAAACGACCCCTCCCTAACCCTCCCCTTTCAGGGGAGGGCAAAAAAACCGACGCTTCCATATCAAACTTCGCTGACAAATGCTTCGAACTTGGCGCGCAAATCTTTCGGCAGCGGGGTTGCCTTACTGCTCGCCAGGTCCATGCACGCCACATCTACATTGAAATGGACAATCTCTTCTTCATTCCGACGCACCGTCTGCCGTAACGAAACCGACGCACGGCCGATCTTAATGAGCGCGGTCTCAACCGTCAGACTGTCGTCCAGCCGCGCGGGGCGACGCCAGGCGACATCACCTCTTACGACAACGAAAACGAGATTATCATTCTTCTGGATCTGGCTGAGTTCGATGCCGATGGCGCGCAGCATCTCGGTCCGGCCGCGCTCACAAAAGTTTAGGTAGTTTGAATGATAGACGACGCCTCCGGCATCGGTGTCCTCGTAGTAGACCCGCACCGGGAGAATGTGGAGACGACCGCGGAGTTCGCCGCCGAGCGAGAGAGCCGCAGCGGTCATGACGCATCATCCCGGCCGAGAAGGTCGAATTGCGCGGCTTCGCGGCGCGGCGGCGTGAGGCCAAGCTGGCGATAGCCTTGTTCGGAGACCATGCGGCCGCGGGGCGTGCGCTGAATCAGACCCTGCTGGATCAAGAACGGTTCGATGACGTCTTCAAGGGTGTCGCGTTCTTCGGCGAGCGCGGCCGCGAGCGTCTCGACGCCGACCGGACCGCCCGCGTAGTGCTCGGCAATACAGCGCAAGTAACGGCGGTCCATGGCATCAAGGCCAAGCGCGTCCACATCAAGACGCTTGAGGGCTTTGTCGGCGACAGCCGCATCGATCGTGGCGACGCCGTCGACGGAGGCAAAATCGCGCACGCGCTTGAGAAGGCGGCCGGCGACACGCGGCGTTCCGCGCGAGCGCTTAGCGACTTCCATGGCGCCGTCCTCGGTTATGCTGACCCCAAGGACGCGCGCGCCGCGGCTGACGATTTCGACCAATTCGGCCGAATTGTAAAATTCGAGGCGCAGCGGGATACCGAAGCGATCGCGCAGCGGGGTGGTAAGGAGCCCC
>CANJEU010000186.1 GCA_947473445.1 Fidelibacterota bacterium
AGTATGCCCGCGTCAAGATCCGCTTCGAGCCGCTGCCGCCGGGTTCGGGCTATCAGTTCGAAAACGAAGTCATCGGCGGCACCGTGCCGAAAGAATACATCCCCGGCGTTGTCAAAGGCCTAGCTGCTTCGATCAACAACGGCGTGATCGCGGGTTTCCCCTGCACCGATTTGAAGGCGACCCTGTACGACGGTAACTACCACGACGTTGACTCCTCGGCCCTCGCGTTCGAAATCGCCGCGCGCGCTGCCTTCCGTGAAGGCATTCCGCAGGCGGGACCGAAGCTGCTCGAGCCGATCATGAGCGTCGAGGTCGTGACGCCGGACGAATACCTGGGCGACATCATCGGCGATCTGAACAGCCGTCGCGGCCAGATCGGCAACATGGATACCCGCGGCAACGCGCGCGTTATTACCGCGATGGTGCCGCTAGCCAACATGTTCGGTTACGTAAACACGCTGCGGTCCATGAGCCAGGGCCGCTCCCAGTTCAGTATGACGTTCGACCATTATGAGCAGGTGCCCAATAACGTGTCGGACGAAATCAAAGCCAAGCTTGCCGGTTAATTAAGCAAGCCAGTTAATTCAGTCGCGTCTCCCAGAGAAAACGGAGTGAGCCATGTCTAAAGAGAAATTCCAGCGGAATAAGCCGCACTGCAACGTCGGAACGATTGGTCACGTTGACCATGGCAAGACCTCGTTGACGGCAGCGATCACGAAGATCCTGGCCGAGAAGGGCGGGGCGACGTTCACGGCATACGACCAGATCGACAAGGCGCCGGAAGAGAAGGCGCGCGGTATCACGATCTCGACGGCGCACGTTGAATACACGACGGACAACCGTCACTACGCGCACGTCGATTGCCCGGGCCACGCCGATTATGTGAAGAACATGATCACGGGCGCGGCGCAGATGGACGGGGCGATCCTTGTTGTGTCTGCCGCGGACGGCCCGATGCCTCAGACGCGTGAACACATCCTGCTCGCGCGCCAGGTCGGCGTTCCTGCGATCGTTGTGTTCCTGAACAAGTGCGACATGGTCGACGACGCCGAGCTTTTGGACCTCGTTGAGCTCGAAGTTCGCGAACTTCTGTCGAAGTATAACTTCCCCGGCGACACGATCCCGATCGTGCGCGGATCGGCCCTTGCCGCTCTCGAGAACAGCGATGAGAAGCTGGGCCGTGAAGCGATCCTCGAGCTGATGAAGGCGGTTGACGCCTACATCCCGCAGCCGGAACGTCCGAAGGACAAGCCGTTCCTGATGCCGATCGAAGACGTGTTCTCGATTTCGGGCCGCGGCACCGTGGTCACGGGCCGTGTTGAACGCGGGATCGTGAAGGTCGGCGAAGAAATGCACATCATCGGTCTGAAGGATACGCAGACCACGGTCGTCACCGGCGTTGAAATGTTCCGCAAGCTGCTAGATCAGGGTGAAGCTGGCGACAACATCGGCGCGCTGCTGCGCGGCACGAAGCGTGAAGACGTCGAGCGCGGCCAGGTTCTGGCCAAGCCGGGCACGATCACGCCGCACACGAAGTTCACGGCCGAGTGCTACATCCTGACCAAGGACGAAGGCGGCCGTCACACGCCGTTCTTCTCGAACTATCGTCCGCAGTTCTACTTCCGCACCACGGACGTGACGGGCACGATCGAGCTTCCGGCCGGCACCGAGATGGTTATGCCTGGGGACAACATCTCCATGCAGGTCAACCTGATCGCGCCGATCGCCATGGATGAAGGTCTGCGCTTCGCCATCCGCGAAGGCGGCCGTACCGTCGGCGCCGGCGTCGTTGCCAAGATCACTGAGTAAATTCACTGCTAAATGGTTCTGGGGCCGCGATTTTTCGCGGCCCCAGGGCTTTTTGGAGCCGGTATAAATCTACTTGATTCAGGGTGACGGTGCGGGGTAGAAACCCTCCGCACCGGTCGAAACACCCGTCTCGACCGGTAGTTTTGTGTTGCCTAACGGCAGCATGCGGCAGTGGCGGACGTGGGAGGGGTCGACAGCTCAGGATTTCGAGCTATCTCCTCTTTCTGAACGCTCCGAATACGAAAACAGGTCCTAGGGGTGTAGCTCAACTGGTAGAGCACCGGTCTCCAAAACCGGGGGTTGTAGGTTCGACCCCTATCGCCCCTGCCACCTGGAAGTCGGAGTTGGCCACGACGTGTTCCTCCAGGTTTTGCAGCGCTGAAGTCGGCGCGCGAAGGACCTGAAACGAACCGGCCGTAAGTACTTGAGATTGATCTGCGAGGCGTAATTTTAAATGGCGAAGACTGATCCCGGCCTCTTTGTCCGCCAAGTGCGGCAGGAAATGTCTAAGGTCACCTGGCCCTCGCGCCGGGAGACGACCGTATCCGTCATTCTGGTGTTCGTATTCAGCGCCGTCTTGTCGCTGTACTTCCTTGCCGTGGACGCTGTCCTTGGTTGGGGCGTGCGGCAGATTTTCGGATAAGGGGCAATACCTATGGCTGCTAAGTGGTACGTGCTCCACGTTTATTCGGGTTTCGAGAATAAGGTTGCTCAGTCGATCCGTGAGCAGGCCGCGACCCATGGCATGACCGACAAGATCCAAGAAGTGATCGTGCCGATGGAAAAGGTCGCCGAAGTGCGCCGCGGCACCAAGGTCGATGCCGAACGTAAATTCTTCCCGGGCTACGTCCTGATCAAAATGGATCTGACGGACCAGGCCTGGCACATCGTCAAAAACACGCCCAAGGTCACGAACTTCCTCGGTGGCAATAAGCCCCGTCCGATGTCTGATTCGGAAGCCGAGCGCATCCAGAAGCAGGTGCAGGAAGGGATCGAGCGTCCGAAGCCCTCCGTGGTCTTCGAAGTGGGCGAACAAGTTCGCGTTTCCGACGGTCCTTTCACCTCGTTCAACGGCGTCGTCGAAGACGTCGACGAGGAAAAAGCCCGTCTCAAGGTTTCGGTCTCCATCTTCGGCCGTTCAACGCCGGTGGAGCTCGAATACAGCCAGGTGGAGAAGCTTTAATCCTGGTTGCGTAGTGGCCGCCCTATAAGGCGTCCGCGCAAATCTCTGTGGAAGGTTTCGGTCCTGAAAGTCCAGGGGCCGCCGCACCACGGACCCCATGCCCCGGAGGGTATCCGGAGCAGTATTGAGGGATACGATGGCAAAAAAGATTGATGGTTACGTTAAACTCGAAATTCCGGCCGGGAAGGCCAATCCTTCTCCGCCAATCGGCCCCGCGCTCGGTCAGCGCGGCGTCAACATCATGGCGTTCTGCAAAGAGTTCAATGCAGCGACGCAAGGTGGTGAAATCGGCGTCCCGACGCCCGTGGTCATCACGGTGTATTCGGACCGTTCGTTCACCTTCGTCACCAAGACCCCGCCGGTCAGCTTCTTCCTGAAGCGCGCTGCGAAGATCGACAAGGGATCGGGCACCACGGGCCGCGGCCATGTGGGCAAGGTCACCATGACTCAGATCCGCGAAATCGCGGAAAAGAAGATGCCCGATCTTAACAGCCCGACCATTGAGTCGGCGATGGCGCAGATCGCGGGCTCGGCCCGTTCGATGGGCCTGGAAGTGTTGGAGAAGTAGAATGGCCAAAGTTGGAAAGCGTTTGAAGGCGGGCCTCGCCACGGTTAATCGCGAAATCTTCTACACGGTCGATGATGCCGTGAAGCTGGTGAAGGCCAATGCCAAAGCCAAGTTCGACGAAACCGTCGAAGTGGCGCTCAACCTCGGCGTCGATCCGAAGCACGCGGACCAGATGGTTCGTGGCGTCGTCGCGCTGCCGCACGGTTCGGGCAAGACGATGCGCGTTGCCGTGTTCGCCAAGGGCGACAAGGCGAAGGACGCGAAGGATGCGGGCGCCGAACTCGTTGGCGCTGAAGACCTCGCCGACAAGATCACCGCCGGCGAAATGGGCTTTGACCGCGTCATCGCTACCCCGGACATGATGGGCGTTGTGGGTAAACTCGGTAAGGTGCTCGGCCCCCGCGGCCTGATGCCGAACCCGAAGCTCGGCACCGTCACCATGGACGTCAAGACGGCCGTGAAGAATGCCAAAGCCGGCGAAGTGCAGTTCCGTGTCGAGAAGGCGGGCATCGTGCAAGCCGGCGTCGGCAAGGCAAGCTTCAGCGCCGATCAGCTGGCGGCCAATATCAAAGCGTTCGTCGACGCCATCGTGAAGGCGAAGCCGGCCGGCGCCAAAGGCACGTACATCAAGAAGATCTCCGTGAGCTCGACGATGGGCCCAGGGGTGAAGGTGAATTCATCCGACGCAACGGCGAAAGCCTAATACGGCGGAGTTTGAGATTTCACACCGTCTTCTACGGGCGGTGTGGAAGCCGGCGATGAAAAGCTCACGCTGATCATCGCCGGAGATCCTGTCCGAGACTGAGGGTGCCGATACTGTTCGCAGTGGACGCATAAAGGCCCAAGCGTTGGGGCCGCCATCACAGACGGGAGTGCAAGAAGTTACGTTCGGTTTTCGCGCTAAGCGCGCGATAGACGGGCAGGGCGACTTGAGCTTCTGGGGCAGGTCTGGAACCGACGGGTTTGGTTCATCCGGGCCCGGCGGAATTTGAAACCGGTTCTTTCTCAAGTGGCGCACGCCACGGCGGGAAGAGCCTCAGTAAGCGGAGACGAAATGGACCGACAGCAAAAAGAAGAGCTGGTGAGTTCGCTGAACGCTACGCTGACACAGCAAAACTTCATCGCCATCACCCACAACAAGGGCATGACGGTCGCTGAAGTCCAGTTGCTGCGTAAGCAAATCCGTGAAGCGGGCGCTGGCTACAAAGTTGCTAAAAATCGGCTCGCGCGTCTCGCTCTTGCTGGCACGAAGTTCGAAAACCTCAGCGATCTGTTCAAGGGCCCGACGGGTATTGCGTACTCGAAGGATCCGGTGGCAGCCGCGAAGGTTTGCGCGAAGTTCGCGAAGGACAACAAGAAACTGGAGATCATTGGCGGCAATTTGAACGGCCAAAGGCTCGACGTGGCTGGGGTTGAAACCCTGGCCACTCTGCCTTCGCTCGACGAACTGCGCGGCAAGATCATCGGACTTATCCAGGCGCCCGCGACGAAGATCGCCGGCGTGCTGGCAGCTCCGGCAGCCCAGATTGCGCGTGTCCTTTCAGCCAAAGCCAA
>CANJEU010000187.1 GCA_947473445.1 Fidelibacterota bacterium
CCGCAGCTGCTGGCGGCCCGCCCTCGATGCTGAATTTCGATCCGGCCACGCTCACCAAATCTGAAATCGACACCCTGCAGCGCCTCTCCGAGCGCCGCGAACAGATCGAACGCCGCTCCCGCGATGCCGAAGCCAAGGAAAGCCTGCTCAAGGCCGCCGAAGCGCGCATCGACGGCAAAATCGCCCAGCTCCAGGATCTGGAAAAGAACATCCAGGGCCTGCTCAAGCAGTACGACGCGAAGAAACAGGAAGAGATCGATCAGCTCGTGCGCGTTTACAGTGTCATGAAGCCCAAAGACGCCGCCCGCATCTTCGATACCCTCGAAATGCCCATCCTCGTCGGCGTCATGCAGAAGATGAAAGACGCCAAGGTCGCGCCCATCCTCGCGGCCATGGACTCCCGCCGCGCCGTGGCGCTCACCGAAGAACTCACCTCGCGCAAACAACTCAGCGCCACCGACCCCGCGCCCGCCGCGCCAACCCCGGCCGCCCGCGCCCCCGCCGCCCCGCGCGCGCAATAGCGCTATTGGTCTCTCCCGACGGGAGAGGAAGGGACGGGGTCTTTTCGTTTGCCGCTACGGCGGCATCTCCATTTCCAATTGATAGTTATTTGGCCACCCTGGGCGGCTTGCCGCGCCGAAGCTCCAAAGGAGCGAAGGAGGGAGCCCAGGGTCCAGAGCCACGCACGCCGGCGCTCAACGATCTCTCCCGCCCTCCCGCTTGATCCCAATCAATCCCCCCTCCGGCCTTCCCGCCTAACCTCGCGCGCAGAACGCAGCGCTGAAAGCCCGGAGATCTAAAAATGCCCGCAAAAACCCTCGCGCTGCTGCGCACCGATCACAAGAATATGGCGCGCGTCCTCGCCGTGCTCGAACATCAGATTCGCGACGCGCAGAGCGATCGGCCCATCGCCCTGCCGCTCATCAAAATGATCTTCACCTATTTCCGCGAATATCCGCGCAAGGTTCATCATCCCAAGGAAGACCTCATCTACAGCGCGCTGGCCCTGCGCGCGCCCGCCGATGTCGCCAATTCGGCCTTCCACGCGCTCGCCGATCACCGCGACCTGTTCGACCGCATGGATCCCTTGGACCAGGCCGTGCGCTTCCTCGACGATGACCCGCCCTCGGCGCTCGAAATCTTCGGTTACCAGGCCCGCCAGTTCATCGAACAGCAGCGCCGCCACATGATGCTCGAGGAAACCCAGCTTTTCCCCCGCGCGGCCGAACTCCTCACCGAAGCCGACTGGTCCGTCATCGACCGCTACCTGGCCGACGATCACGACCTCGCTTTCGGCCTCGAACCCTCGGCCCCCTACGAAAAGCTGCGCGGCGCCATCATGGACCTCGACCAGATCCTCGATGCCCTGCCGCCCCCCGATGAGGCTGGCCGGCTGCTGTTTGGCGAGCCGACGTAAGGCCGACGTAAGACCGCGCAAGCCTCAGGCGGGCAGGGGCGTCGCCGTTTCGCACGCGCACCGTGGGCGCGGTTTTCACCTCCGTGTCATACCCGGCGCATGCCGGGTATCCAGGATTGCCGTCACGATCCGCGCCGCGAGTTCCGGCGTTCCAGGAACCTTCCCCGCGATCAGCGCGCAACCGCGTCCCATGGCACTGAGCGCAATGGACCTACCTGCCGCATGTAATGAAACGGTAAGCGGTAGGCGCGCAAAGCCTCCTCACCGCCCAATGCCGCGGCCAAAATGCCGTTTGCGATGGACTTGCGGCCAATTAGGCCTAGTGTCCGCGGCACGCTGCCAAGGACCACGCCCGCATGAAATTTCTGATCGCACGCACGTCGAATATGAGTGACGGCGAGAACGAGCCCCCCGCGCCCGGCGCCACACGCACCGAAGACGGTAAAGCTTGGCAAATCGAGTTCGCGACCCTCGAGGACTTGTGCGCCATGATCACCACCCTCGACGAACCCCTCATTCTCAGCCGCCGCAACGGGCCAAACTCTCTCGTCGCCATCGAGATTTACGACGATATGCGCGAGGAGTTCTAAAAGCGCGAGGAATTCTAAACCGAAACGGACGTGCGTCGTTCACGTCCTTCTCGTGTTAAGCATGCGCCGCCCCTGAACCGGCAGAAGGAAACACGCGATGGCTCGCAAACCGCCCAACTACAACCAGGAGCGTGCCGACCGCGACCGGCGCGGGCGCACCAAGAAGGCCGAGAAGCTCCAGGCGCGTCAGGACAAAAGCCTGCAACGCAAGGCCGAGCAGGATGCCGCCGCATCGCCTTCGAAAACGCCCGAGCAGGTGTGATCGAGATTTCAACCTGCGCCGCGACGCGCCGAAGGTTGCGGCGCTTAAAAAGTTCAACTTCGCCCGCGAACTCTACGCTGGACTGTTTGCGCGAGGGGCTCTAGACCGCGCGCCAGCACCAACACGCCGCCGTCCCGCGGCCGATGTAACCCGAGAGAATGACGCTCTATGTTCTGGAATATTCGCGCGTGGTTCTCCTCCGACATGGCCATCGATCTCGGCACCGCCAACACGCTGGTCTATGTCAAAGGCCGCGGCGTCGTGCTGAACGAACCCTCGGTCGTTGCCATCATCGACGAAAAGGGCCGCAAGCGCGTCGCCGCCGTCGGTGACGAGGCCAAGCAGATGCTGGGCCGCACCCCCGGTAATATTCAGGCCATCAAGCCTTTGCGCGACGGCGTCATCGCCGACTTTGAAGTCGCCGAAGAAATGATCAAGCACTTCATCCGCAAGGTCCATAACCGGCGCAGCTGGGCCAAACCGCTCATCATCGTCTGTGTGCCCTCGGGCGCGACGCCGGTCGAGCGGCGCGCGATTCAAGAGGCGGCCGAAGCCGCCGGCGCGCGCAAGGTTTATCTCATCGAAGAACCCATGGCCGCGGCCATCGGCGCGGGGCTGCCCGTCACCGAACCCACCGGCAGCATGGTGGTCGATATCGGCGGCGGCACAACCGAGGTCGCCGTTGTCTCCCTCGGCGGCATTGTTTTTGCCCGCTCCGTGCGCGTCGGCGGCAATATGATGGACGAAGCCATCATCAATTATATCCGCCGCCATCATAATCTGCTCGTCGGCGAAAGTTCGGCCGAACGCATCAAGATCAAAATCGGCTGCGCCTGTCCGCCCGAAGAGGGCGAAGGCGAAACCATGTCGGTGCGCGGGCGCGATCTCATGAACGGCGTGCCCAAGGAAATCGTCATCAGTCAGCGCCAGATCGCCGAGGCCCTCGCCGATCCCATCTCCTCCATCATCGAAGCCGTCAAGGCCACGCTCGAAAATACCGCGCCCGAACTCGCCGCCGATATCGTCGATCGCGGCATCGTCCTCACCGGCGGCGGCGCCCTGCTCAACAACCTCGATTTCGTGCTCCGCCACGCAACGGGCCTGCCGGTCATCGTCGCCGACGATCCGCTCTCCTGCGTCGTCCTCGGCACCGGCCACGCCCTCGACAACCTCGGCAAACTCCGCGGCGTCCTCACGACGATGTACTAGCGCGCCCGAGCCGAAAAACATTCAGGTGTCATCCTGGGCGCATGCCCAGGATCCAGAGCGACGAAACGCCGTACGCTGCCAAGAACAAGATGCTTGCCGCATAACGCTAGCTTAGCAACGCGGGCTCTTGGCTCGCCCCGCACGCCGGCGGAATCCACCGCCCGCCCTCAGCTCTCCCCATGCCGCATGAACACATCATAGCGCGTCGTCCGCCCGATGATCTGATGGCTGGGCCTCCCCAACCCCTCAAGCGGCGCGGCATGCACGGGCCACTTCAAAACAACGCGTTTGCGCGCCGTCCTCAAAGCGATCTGCATCAATTCCAACGCGTCGGCATCCGCGCCCACCAGCGCGCGCAGCAGCCGCATCTCCTTTTTCACCAGCGACGATTTTTTGCGCGCCGGATGCATCGGGTCCACCAGCACCACGTCGGCTGTCAAATCACGCAGCAGATCCTTTGCATCGCCATGCAAAAGCGTCATCCGCGCGGCCACATCGGCCGTGGGCGATCCTGCCGCGCGCGCCGCGGCTAGGCCCGCTTCCAACAATTTATGAACCTCGGCCGACCGCTCGAGCAACGTGACATGTCCGCCTAACGAGGCCAGCAGAAACGCATCCCGGCCCAGCCCCGCCGTCGCGTCGATGACTGTGGGAGTCTGTCCCTTGGTGAATCCCGCGGCCTTGGGCAGCGCCTGACCACGCCCGCCGCCGGCGCGGCTCCGGTGACCCACCGCGCCGCCGACAAAATCGATCACCAGCCCGGCGCTGTCGCCCCCCGTAAGCGCCTCGTTCATCGCGCGTCTCGCACGCGTATACGGACGGACATGTCTGTTCGGCGCATCGGGATCAACCCATTTCCTGTGTGTAGGATGCGGCGTAATGCAATCGCGAGAATCCGCCCCTGGCTTGATTTACCTGCTCGCGCTGCCCTGGCAAGTGCGAAAGCGAACGCCGCGGTAAAGCCGCGCGGCCCGGCGCGCCTTATCGATGTTTGTCCAGGCCTCCGGCGATCGGGCGGCCCGCGACGAAGGGGGCAGCGCCCTGCCACGAAAACGCCGCACGCATCAGGGGAACTTTGCAGGTCGGGTGGGCATTTCCTTTCGTGTGAAAGGCCCCTGAGTGATGACCGAAGTGAGCGATGACCGAAGTGAGCGATGACCGAGGTGAGTGATGACCCAGGAAACCACGCCCAGCCCCGAGTCTGTTCCGCGCCCCGAATTCCTGGTCCGCGCGCAGGCCTGCGTCCGCGCCGCCAGTGCCGCGCCCACCGAATCTTTGAAAAGCGGCTGGCTTGAAGTCGCCGAAGGCTGGCTGCATCTCGCGCTTCCCCAGAAGACCGCCGCGCAAAAGGATTTCCAAACCGCGCTCGACGCCCAACACACCGGCCAGAGAAACTCTGAATCCGTCAACTAAGCGGCGCGTCGCCAAAAGGATCGGTTTCTCTTTTTTTGGTCACCCTGGGGCTCGTCCCCAGGGTCCAGAGCCCCACACACCCGCGCGTTTAAACTATGCGCAACGGATCACCACGGCACCGGGTCTCCCCGCCAGTCGAAGAACTTTCCGTTCGCCTCCGCCGTCAGGCGCTCGACCACGCCAAGCAGGTGCCGCGCCGCCGCCGCGGGCGCATGC
>CANJEU010000188.1 GCA_947473445.1 Fidelibacterota bacterium
CGTTTTTGGGTTCTTCCCAGGTTCAACAATCGGCAATTTCTCACCCGCCGAGGCGCGGGCGCTGCTGAGAAGCGTTGGCGCGACCCTCGGATCGGGGAGCGGCTTGCTGATTGGCGCTGATTTGAAGAAGGACCGCGAGGTCCAGCATGCGGCCTATAATGACCGCGCCGGCATCACCGCCGCGTTCAACCTGAATATCCTACAGCGCATCAACCGCGAACTTGGCGCCGACTTTGACCTTGCCGCCTTCGAGCATCAAGCCATTTACAATGAACCCGAAGGGCGGATCGAAATGCACCTCGCGAGCCTGAAGGCGCAATCGGTACGCATTGGCGCGCACACCTTCGCGTTCTCGGCTGGCGAGACGATCTGCACTGAATATTCGTACAAATTCACGCCCGATGACTTCAAGAAGCTGGCGGCAAGCGCTGGTTACGCTTGCCGCGCATCGTGGACGGATCCGAAATCGTATTTTGGCGTCTTCTATCTGACGCTCGACAACTAAAGGCTACTTCACCGCGACGACGGTGATTTCGACCAGATACTCGGGCGCCGCAAGATTTGCTTCGAGCGTGGTGCGGGCCGGGGTTGCGCCCTTGGGCACCCAGGCTTCCCACGCCGCGTTCATCTGGCTGAAGGTCTTGATATCAGTGAGGTAAATAGTCGCTGTGACGATCCGCTCTTTCGAAGAGCCCGCGGCGGCCAACAACGTGTCGATCTGTTCCAGCACAGCGCTGGTCTGGCCGGTCACATCTTTCGCCGAGTTGTTGACTTGGCCCGCGAGGTAGATGGTGTCGCCATGCACAACGGCCTGGCTCATGCGCGGGCCGACTTCGAAACGCTGAATCTGCGCCATTTTGATCTCTCCGATTGATGGGTGGTACGTCGTGATACCCGGACCTGCGGTCCGAATTCAAGCCGGGCGGTACAGATAGTCCCTCGTGAAGGGCACCGTTTCGAGGCTTTTGCTCATTTGAATGTGAAAATTCACGTGGAAGCCGTAGTGAAATGCCCCTTCCGCGGTCGAAAGGAAGAACTCCCACATGCGGCAAAAGCGTTCATCGTAAAGCTTCTGGATATCGTCGCGGCGCGCCATGAACCGTTCACGCCAGGCCCGCAGCGTATGAGCGTAATGTAGCCGAAGGATTTCGATATCGGTGATAATGAGGCCGGAACGCTCGATGTGCGGAACCACCTCGGACAGCGCCGGCGAATAACCGCCCGGGAATATGTACTTGTTCGTCCAGCTATCGGTCGCGCCGGGTCCGTCGGTGCGGCCGATGGTATGGAGAAGCGCAACCCCATCGGGATCGAGCCGATCCCGCATCACATTGAAGAAGCGCCTATAATGGGGCAGCCCCACATGCTCGAACATTCCCACCGACACGACCCGGTCGAATGTCTCGGTGACGTGACGGTAGTCTTGCAGGCGGAACTCGACCCTATCGCCGGCATTTTCCGCCAGCGCACGGGCCTTGGCGACTTCGATCTGGCGTTCCGACAGGCTGATGCCCACGACCTTCACGCCGTAGGTTCGGCTGAGAAACAGCGCAAGACCGCCCCACCCGCAGCCGATGTCGAGTACAGTCTGACCCGGACGAAGGCGCAACTTTTCGCCGATGAGCGACATTTTTTGTAGCTGCGCCTGCTCAAGCGTATCGCTGGGCGCCTTAAAATAGGCCATCGAATACTGCATGTGCTCATCGAGGAAGGTTCGATAGAGCGCGGCGGAAAGGTCGTAGTGGTGCGCGACGTTTTGTCGCGCGCGCTTAACGGGGTTGTAGGTGCGCGCCAGCGAAAGCAACCGTTCCGCCGTTTTCATCGAACGGGCCAGCCAGTGTCCGTGGTACCCGGCAAGGTTGGACATCACAAGCGACAGCATCGCGTAGAGGTCGGCGTTTTCGACAACCAGCGTCCCGTTCATATAGCCTTCCCCGGCGTGCAGCGCGGGGTCGAGAAATAGCTTCGTGCCGAGGCTGGGATCTTTGAAGCGGACCGTCACGTTGGGCGCGCCGCCGTCGCCGCAAACGTGCGTTTCGCCCGCATGATCGATGATCGTGAGCGTGCCCTTCTTCATCAAGGGCTTGAGAAAGCGCGCGAATAACAAGACAACCCACCCATGATCAACCTCACGAGAGCCTTTCACGGCTATCGCTGTGCGGGAATTATGAGATGGGTGCGATCGACCGGCCTACCGCCTCGGCCATGCGGATGCCGTCAACCGCGGCTGACAGGATACCGCCGGCATATCCTGCGCCTTCACCCGCCGGGTACAGACCTCGCGTGTTGATGCTGCAAAAATCCTCGCCGCGTTTGATGCGGATGGGCGATGACGTGCGCGTTTCCACCCCGGTCATGACGGCGTCGGCGCGAGCGTAGCCTTTGATCTGCCGTTCAAAAGCCGGCAGCGCCTCGCGGATCGCTTCGATGACATAGTCGGGCAGGCATTGGCTCAGATCCGTAAGGTGCACGCCAGGCTTATAGGACGGCAAGACGTCGCCGAATGCGGTGGAGGGGCGCTTGGCCAAGAAATCGCCCACCAGCTGACCCGGGGCCTCATAGGTACCGCCACCGGCAGTGAAAGCAAGGGACTCCCAGCGGCGCTGGAATTCAATGCCGGCGAGAGGATGGCCAGGGTAGTCCGCAGGTGTGACCTCAACGACGATTCCGCTATTTGCGTTCCGCTCGGCGCGAGAGTACTGACTCATTCCGTTGGTCACCACGCGCCCTTCTTCCGAAGTCGCCGCAACTACCGTGCCGCCCGGGCACATGCAGAAGCTATAAACCGAACGGCCAGTGGAAGAGTGATGGACAATCTTGTAATCGGCGGCGCCGAGGATAGGGTGGCCTGCGAATTTGCCGTAACGACAGCGATCGATCATGGATTGCGGATGTTCGAGCCTGACGCCGATCGAGAATGGCTTTGGTTCAATATAGACGCCCTTGTCATAGAGCATCTTGAAGGTGTCGCGGGCACTGTGACCAATGGCGAGGATGACATGATCTGTGCGGATCTGCTCGCCGCTCTGAAGGGTTACGCCCCTGACCTGGCGCGTGCCATCAGCGCCCGTTTCGATATCAATGCTCTCAACCTTGCTCTGGAATCGAATATCCGCGCCGAGGCCTAGCATCGTCGCGCGCATGTTCTCGACCATGGAGACAAGGCGAAACGTGCCGATGTGGGGTTTGCTGACGTAAAGGATCTCGTCCGGCGCGCCGGCTTTTACAAATTCGGTAAGGACCTTGCGGCCACGATAGGCCGGATCCTTGATCTGGCTATAGAGCTTGCCATCTGAGAACGTTCCAGCGCCGCCCTCACCAAATTGCACGTTCGATTCTGGATTGAGGACGCGCTTACGCCACAGGCCAAACGTATCAACGGTGCGCTCGCGCACGATCTTGCCACGTTCCAGAACGATCGGGCGGAAGCCCATCTCCGACAGGATAAAGGCCGCGAAGAGGCCGCAGGGGCCTGTGCCGATGACCACGGGCCGCGTCTCGAGTGTCGCGGGCGCCTTAGCCACGAATTTGTAGGACGTATCCGGCGACGGGCCTATGCCGTGCTCCCCGGCGGCGCGGCGCAGAATGGCCGCTTCGTCCTTCACCTCGACGTCAACGGTGTAAATTAGGTTGATCGCGGAAACCTTGCGCGCGTCATGCCCCCGGCGAAATACCGTAAAACCGACCAAATCCGATTCTGAAATGCGCAGACGCGAAAGCACCGCCGCTTTAAGGGCGGCTTCCGGGTGATCGAGAGGCAGCTTTATTTCGGTCAGCCGCAACATGGCGCTACAGCACGAGTTCGCGAGTCTTCAGGAACGTGACATCCGGATTGTCTTCGATCGTCCGGTTGAGATGCCAGGCATTGCGCGCGAGGAACACAGGCGCATTGTCGTGATCATCGGCGGTCGAGGTCCGGTTGGAATCCATAAACTTCTTCAGCTTCGCCTGATCGTCCGCCTGCAGCCACCGCGCGGTGAACAATTCCGTCTGTTCAAACTTCACGGGCACTTCGTATTCAGTACGGATGCGGTCAGCGAGCACATCGAACTGCAAGGGACCGACGACGCCGACGATCCAATCGGTTCCAAACCGCGGACGGAACACGCTGGCAGCCCCCTCCTCGGCAAGCTGCTGAAGCGCCCGCCCGAGATGTTTGGCTTTCAGTGGGTCTTCCGGACGCACCGTTTGCAACAGTTCAGGGGCAAAGACCGGGATTCCGGTGAAGTGAAGCTCTTCGCCTTCCGTCAGCGCATCTCCGATGCGGAGGTTGCCGTAGTTCGGCACGCCGATGATGTCACCGGGCCAGGCTTCTTCAGCCGTCGCGCGTTCCTGGGCCATAAACAACAGCGGGTTCGAGATATTGAGCAGTTTACCCGAGCGGACATGGAACAGCTTGGCGCCGCGTTTAAAGTGGCCCGACGAGAGCCGGACGAATGCGATGCGGTCACGGTGCTTGGGGTCCATATTCGCCTGAATTTTGAAGACGAAGCCGGACACACTCTTTTCCGTAGGCGCGATGGGACGTTCCGTCGTCGATTGCGGCCGCGGCGACGGCGCCATTTCGGCCAGACCGTGCAGCAGTTCGCGAACCCCGAAATTGTTCACGGCGCTGCCGAAAAACACCGGCGTCATGTGGCCTTCGAGGTACGCCTTGTGATCGAAGGGTTTGCACAGCCCGCGCACCATCGCGACGTCCTCGCGCAGTTTCGCCGCAGCGACAGGGGGCAGCAACTCGTCGAGCTTCGGGTCGTCGAGCCCGTTGCATTCGATGCCGGCATCGGCCTTCTCACCCTTCGTGCGGGCCATCAGGATCAAGCGGTCGTGCAGAAGGTCGTAGCATCCGAGGAAATCGCGCCCCATGCCGATGGGCCAGCTTGCAGGCGACACATCAAGGACAAGGCGGCTTTCGATTTCCTCCAGAAGCGCGAACGGCTCCTGGCCTTCGCGATCGAGTTTATTGATGAATGTCACGATCGGCATGTCGCGCAGGCGGCACACTTCGAACAGCTTCAGGGTTTGTGTTTCGATACCTTTGGCGGAGTCGAGCACCATCACGGCGGAATCGACAGCCGTCAGCGTGCGGTACGTA
>CANJEU010000189.1 GCA_947473445.1 Fidelibacterota bacterium
AGCGTTTGGCGATTTGCTTCTCCTCGAAACGCGTGGGGCGGCCGGCGACGATGTTGGTCAGGCCAAGCGGCTTGAAGACCTCGGCCTCCATGAACGCCTCGTAAGGCATTTTCCCCGCGCGCGTGATGACGTCGTCGATGAGCCCGAAACCGAAGTTGGAATATTGATAGGTCTGGCCCGGCGGCGTCATGAGCTTGCCGTAGCGACGGATGCTGTCGTCGAAGGACGGACGGCGCACGCTCTCGTCTTCGTAAAAGAACTGATAGTGCAGCGGCAGGCCTGAGGTGTGGTTGGCGATACGCCGCACCGTTGCATCCGCCGCATTGCCCGCGAAGGCCGTGAGCTTTGCCGGCCCAAGATAATCGTTGATGGGCTTATCAAGCGACACAGTGCCGCGATTGACGAGCACCATGAGGCCGGTTGCGGTGATGGGCTTGGAGATGGATGCGAGGGAGTAGAGCGTGGCGGGAGTCGCGGGCACTTTGTTCCGCACATCGGCCCAGCCGAAACCTTCCTCCCAGATGATCTTGCCGTCCTTGGCGACCGCGACGCTCATGGACGGCAAACTACCGGTGGCGACATAGTCCTGAATGGCCGCGCGCACATGCGCGAAAGGATGAGGCGCGCTTTCCGGCGCGGCGGCGGCCACGGCGCTTGAGGTGAACACAGACACAGCAAGGCTGACGACAACCGCGCAACGGGTCATGGCTTTTCCCCTCTGAAGGCTCGTTCCCAGACGCCACTCTAGCGGGATTGGTGAATGCTGACGAGGCGCGTCAGCCGAATAACCACCGCCCCATAAGGCGGCCGAACGGGAAGGTGAATAAACCCGCAATAAGCAGCGCGCCCATCACCATGCCGCGGACGGCGCCGCGGTGACGGGCGACTTGATGCCGGCGCGCGTACCAGACAAGCAAGATCACCTGGACGAGTGTCCAGGCCGAGAGAAGATGAATGAGGCTGAGCCCCGTGCCGTTTATACCGCGGACGCCGAAGGACAGAAGCGCGGTGAGAAGCATCGCGGCGGTCCACAGCCAGCCGAGACGCCGGTGCATTGTATCGCCGCGTCGCCGCAACAGCATGAGCGGAGTGAGCGCGAGGGCGACGATGATGGTGCCGATGTGCGCCCAGACAATGGCCGGCACGCGGGGCCAGTCCGCCGCGCCGCGCACCACGGCGATGACTACCGCGGCCAGGAGCAGCGCAGCACCCGCCGCGAGCGCGCGCTCCCAGATGTCCGGTGCGAGCGTGGCCGGCAGGCCCGATGAACCGGTAATGTCTGACGCGCTCATGTAGCCCTCATGCGAATTTCCCAGGCGACCCTGTCAAATCTTAATCATGCGCTGGACCAATAACATGCCGTGACCTAGGGAAAGGCCGCAATGGCCGGGCAGCCCTGCCCGAATAGCAAATTGACATTGGCGCGACGCTCTTCGACCCTGACGGCACTTAAATTTCAGGAGCATGTGATGAAGATTGCGGTGATTGGCGCGGGCGGCGTCGGCGGACCTTTTGGGCTGGCGCTGGCCAAAGCGGGGGCGGACGTGACGTTCGTCGCGCGCGGGGCGCATCTGGCCGCGATGAAAACCACCGGGCTTAAGGTGCAGGGCGGACGGGGCGAGACCCATCTGTTTCCCGTGCAGGCGACGGACGATCCGGCAAGCCTTGGCGTTGTGGACGTGGTGCTCAACTGCGTGAAACTGTGGGATCTTGAAGACAGCGGCCACAAAATAAAATCGATGGTGGGCGCGCAGACGGCGGTGATCCCGCTGCAGAACGGCATCGATGCGGCCGAGCGGCTCGCGCCCATCCTGGGAAAAGACAGTGTGATGGGCGGCGTCGCGCAGATCAGCGCGTCGATCACGAGCCCAGGTGTGCTCACCCAAGTCGGCACGACGATGCGCATGGTGTTCGGCGAATTCGATGCGCCCAGCAGCGACCGCGGCGAACGGTTCCTGGCGCTGTGCCAAAAGGCGGGGTTCGACGCGCTGCTGAGCCCGGATATTCGCAAAGAGTTGTGGATGAAGTTCATCATGCTGGCGTCGAACGCCGCGGTGATGGCGGTGGCACGCCAGCCGCTGGGGCCGCTGCGCAGCGACCCCGAGATCGTGAAGGTGTTCCGCGCGGCTTATGAGGAAGTGATCGCGGTGGGCCGTGCAAGCGGGGTGAACCTGCCCGAGAACGCCATGGAACCGGTGCTGAATTTCATGAATACCGCGCCCGCGGAAATCAAACCGTCGATGCTGCTGGACCTTGAGCGCGGCAATCGCCTCGAGGCGCCATGGCTGGGCGGCAAGGTGGTTGAACTGGGTGAGGCGCTGGGCGTGCCGACGCCGACGCATGCGACGCTATATGCGCTGGTGAAGGGGCACGCGATGGGGCGGGGGTAGCGCTCGGTTCCCGCATTCCTTGGTGGTCACCCTGGGCGCAGCCCATGGTCCAGAGTTGCGGGATGGGATGTGTGCCGCAGGCAGCGTCGTGGTCGCAGCGGGCAGTGATTCAAAGCCCTGGATCCTGGGCTGCGCCCAGGATGACGAAAAAATAGAAATGAAAAAAGAGGCCCCGACCTTTTCGGGTCGGGGCCTTGCAGGTTCAGGAGATTGACGGGTTAGAAACGATACGCAACGCCGAGGCGGACAGCCGGGTAGAAGCGTGTCCACTTGAGGTCGTCGGCGATTTCCTGGCGCTCACGCTCGAGGTCGGCCTGGAAGCCGGGGGTCGAGGTGATGGCGCCGTTGCCGGTAAGGGTAATATCGGGGCGGCCTTGGAACATCACGCCCGCGTCGAAGACGAATGAAAGACCAGGTTCGCCGCGGTTCGAGGTGTAACCGAGACCTGCGTAAGGCGTGAACTTGTTGTAGCGGGCGCGGCCGGTGAGGGATCCGATTTCGGCCGGCGTATAAATCGTACCGCCGATTTCAGTGTTGCTCGTCGGCGTCGCCGTGAGGTTGACGCGGTTCTTGTTGTAATAGGCGCCACCGGTGAGACGGAAACCGCTGTCGAACATATAAAAGTCGCCGAGCAGGCCCATCGAGAAAAGCTTGAGCTTGCCGTCGTAGTTGGTGCCGTCGGACTCAACATCTTTGGACATGCTGAAGAAATTGCCGTTGGCGCTAAGGCCAATCGTATCATTCAAGTCATAGCCAAGTTCGAGACCGATGCCGGGCGTTCCGGCGGACACGCCGACCGACGTTTGTTGGGCCGCGGCGGCGCCGGCGTACAAGACGGCGGAAGCCGCAATGGCCACAGCAAGGTTGCGTCGAATCATAAAAATTCCTCCGAGAGTTAATCCAGCGTCCCCACCGTCGCGCTTGAGGTCGGGCTTCGTGGACGGGGGTCTAACCCGGAGCGGCGCAAGTCGTTCCGCCGGCGCCTCAGCCTGCGCTGACGTGGCGCAACTTATGCGCCGTGTGCGCCACATCTCACCGCGCGGCGATGTTTAGACAATTCAATATGTTGAGGTAGAGTGTTGCAGGATTGCACGCCCGCACGAAAAACCTTCCGGCCCCGCGCCGCGCACAGTAAAACTCATGACGCAGGGCCTTCGCCCACCCTCTATTCCCCCCTCCCCCGGATATTTCCCCCAATGGCAAACGACCATCTTCTCAACCTTCTGTCCGACCTGATCGGCGACGCCCGCAAGGCCGGGGCCGACGAAGCCGACGCAATTGTCGCCGATGGCACGTCGCTGTCGATCACATATCGCTTGGGCAAACTTGAGCAGCTCGAACGGTCCGAGGGCGGCGACGTGGGTTTGCGGGTGCTGATCGGGAAGCGCCAGGCCATCGTGTCGTCGGCGGACCGTTCGAAAGAAGCGCTGAAGGAATTGGTCGAGCGCGCGGTGGCGATGGCGCGCACCGTGCCCGAAGATGAATTCTGCGGCCTTGCGACGCCCGATCAACTTGCGAAGTCGCTGCCCAAGCTCGACATCTGCGACGACACCGAGGTAAGCGCAGAGACTCTGATCGAACGGGCGAACGCCTGCGAGGAAGCCGCGCGCGCGGTGAAGGGCGTGACGAACTCGGACGGCGCTTCGGCCGCGTGGGGGCGCTCGAGCGTAGCCATCGTCGCGTCGAACGGGTTTCAGCGCAGCTATTCCTCGTCGGGTTCCTCGCTCAGCGTATCGGTGCTGGCGGGCACGGCCGATGAAGGCATGGAGACGGACTACGATTATAGCTCGGCGGTGTATTTCGCCGATCTGCGGGCGCCGGACGATATCGGGAAAAGCGCGGGCGAGCGGGCGGTGAAAAAACTCGGTGCGCGGAAAGTCGCGAGCCAGAAGGTGCCGCTCATTTTCGATCCGCGCGTTGCGCGCGGGATGGTGGGCACGTTCCTGTCGGCCATCAACGGCGCATCCGTGGCGCGCGGCACGACGTTCCTGAAGAACGCCATGAACACGCAAGTGTTCGGCAAGGGCATCACGATCATTGAGGACCCGCACCGGCATCGCGGCTTGCGGTCGAAGCCGTGCGATGCGGAAGGGCTTGCGAACGCCAAGCGCAACCTGATCGACGCCGGCATGCTGACGACGTGGATTCTCGACCTGCGTTCGGCGCGACAGCTGAAGCTGGCCCCGACCGGCCATGCCGCGCGCGGCCCCGGCGGTCCGCCGAGTCCGTCGTCGACCAATGTTCATCTGGTGGCTGGGACCGATACCCCGGCCGCGCTGATGAGCGACATCAAGAGCGGGCTCTACATCACCGACCTTGTGGGCCAGGGCATCAATATGGTGACGGGCGATTATAGCCGCGGCGCCGTGGGCTTCTGGATCGAGAACGGCCAGCTGACCTATCCGGTGAGCGAAATCACCGTGGCCGGAAACCTGAAAGAGATGTTCGCGCAGCTAGTGCCCGCGAACGATCTGGACATGCGCTTCGGCATCGATTCGCCGACGGTGCGGATTGATGGGATGACGGTAGCGGGAACTTAAGATCAGCTCGCCGGAAGGGTGATCAGGGGCGTTACCTTCGCGGTATCGCCCGCTTGCAGCGTGAGGAGCATGCTGAGCAGGGCGAAGGTCACTTTTGAATCACCGTCGGTATCGGCGATATAGAACCAGGCATTGTGATAGCGCACTTTGACGGACGCGGC
>CANJEU010000190.1 GCA_947473445.1 Fidelibacterota bacterium
AGACCGAACGCCCGGTGATCGCCGAGTACTATCAGCGCTGCTTCGGCGAGGATATCGCGGGCAGCGCGGTGGAAGCCGTAGCTTAAGCTCATGAAACCTCCCTACTCCGGATCGGACAAGGGACCCTCGCGCACCGAAGCCTTCAAGAGCGCGACGACGGCGGCTGTCAAAGGCATTGCGGGCGCCCGCGAGCTGACGGTCGTCTATTCGCCAATTTCGGCCAATCAGAAATCCCCCACGACGACGGGCGAAGTACGGCTGCCCTCGCCGCCGCATAAACTAACCCGCGAGACCGTGGTGCGCCTGCGCGGCGCGGCCGATTCCGCCGCGCTGAAACTGCGCCATCACAACGCGGGCGTTCACGCGCGGCGCATGCCGGTGAATAAAGACGCGGTCGATGCCTACAATGCGATGGAACAAGCGCGCGTCGAGGTCCTCGGCGCGCAGCAGTACACAGGCGTGTCGCAGAATATCGCCGGATCTTTGGAGCAGCGTCTGTCGCTGGAAGGCTATCAGGCGGCACGCAGCTATGAGCAGGTGGACCGCAACGACGCGCTTCGCGTTTTGATTCATGATGCGTGCCATGGCGCCAAACTGGGCGCAACCGGCGAGCATGTGCGCGGCATTCTGAAAGAAGCGTTCGGAACCAAGCTCGACAAAGCCCTGTCCGACCTCTCGGTCAACGTGCGCAACCAGAAAGCCAGCGCCGACATTCTGCGTCAGCTTATTGAAGCCCTCGACCTCGAGAACGACAACGCGCAGGAGCTCGAGTGCGACGAAGACGAAAAAGGTAACGACGACGTCGAGAACGATGCCGAGAACGAGCAGTCGGATCAGGAAGACAAAAAAGAAGAGAGCAACGAAGGCGGCGACGACAGCGGACAGACGCCCAGCAGCAGCGAGACCATGCAGGGCGAGGAGGCGGAGTCGGACGTTGAGGGCCAGGGCCAGCCGACCATGGACGCCGCCGATGCGGAGGCCGAGGCACGCCAGTCGCATCCGCGCGCCGGGCACAATCTGGGCACCGGACAAGACCGCTACAAGGTCTTCACCACGCGCTTCGATCAGGTGGAAGACGCGGCCAACCTTTGCGACGCCGAGGAACTCGTGCGTCTGCGCCTGCAGCTCGACCGCCAGCTCGCGCACCTGCAGGGTGTCGTCTCGCGGCTTGCCAACCGTCTTCAGAGGCGTCTGATGGCGCAGCAGCAGCGCACCTGGAATTTCGATCTCGAGGAAGGCCTGCTCGATGCGAGCCGCCTTGCCCGAATCGTCGCCAATCCGATGCATTCGCTGTCGTTCAAGCGCGAGAAGGAAACCGAGTTCCGCGACACAGTGGTAACGCTGCTGATCGACAATTCGGGCTCGATGCGCGGCCGTCCCATCACCATCGCCGCCATGACGGCCGACATCCTGGCCCGCACGCTGGAACGCTGCGCCGTGAAGGTCGAGATTTTGGGCTTCACCACCAGCCAGTGGAAGGGCGGTCAGGCGCGCCGCTTGTGGAATGAAAGCGGCAAACCCGCCAACCCCGGCCGCCTCAACGACCTGCGTCATATCGTTTACAAGGCGGCCGACACGCCGTGGCGCCGGGCCCGGCGCAACCTGGGCCTGATGCTGCGCGAGGGCATCCTGAAGGAGAATATCGACGGAGAAGCCCTGGCGTGGGCGCACAACCGCCTAGCCATGCGCCCCGAGCAGCGCCGCATCCTGATGGTGATTTCAGACGGCGCCCCGGTCGATGATTCGACCTTGTCAGTGAACCCGGGGAATTACCTCGAGCATCACCTGCGCGAGGTTATTTCGTATATCGAGACTCAGTCCGATATCCAGCTTCTGGCCATCGGCATCGGCCACGACGTGACGCGTTACTACCGCCGCGCCGTGACGCTCATGGACGCCGAGGAACTGGGCGGCGCGGTGATGAGTCAGCTCACCGATCTTTTCGAAGAAAAAGGCTGGCGCGACCGCGGAAAGTCCCGCGCGTCGACGGTGATTTAATCTGGAGGCCGCTATGCAGCGGCTCTGACCCAGGGAGCACATATGGTGAAACCGATCATGAACCTTGATGACGTCGCTTTCGACGATATCGAGGAGAACGGAATTTACACATCGAGCCGGGGTTCAATCGGCATTCATATTGGCGCTAAGAATCTTGGCTACAACCTCACCGTCTTGCCGCCTGGGAAATCCCAATGCCCATTCCACTCCCATCATGGCGAGGAGGAAATGTTCTTCATCCTAGAGGGCGAGGGGGAACTCCGCTTTGGTGAGGCCCGGTATCCGATCCGCAAGCATGATGTCATTGCTTGCCCGCCGGGCGGGGCGGACGTCGCCCACCAAATCACTAACACCGGCGCTGTCCCGATGCGCTATCTGTCTCTGTCGACATTGGTTGATGTCGAAGCGTGCGAGTATCCGGACTCGCAGAAGGTGATGATCGTCACCGGCAAGCCGGGCGAACCGGGTTTGCGCAAAATGTTCAGGGCCGAAGCGACGGTCGAATTCTACGATCGCGAAAAAACCTAAGCCGCGTTGCCGAGCGTTGCCGCCGCTGCTGCTGCCGTCCGCCCCGTAAGCGGGTGCCGGTCCTGCGTAATCACATCCGCGAGGAAATCGAACACCGCGCGGATGCGGGCGCTGCGGCGTAGATCGGCGTGCGTGACCAGCCAGATCTCGACCTCGTGTTTGAAGTGTTCGGGCATCAGGCGTTCGAGAGTCGGTTCGGCGTCGGCGAGGATACAGTCGTGTGCGCCGATGCCGATCCCGGCGAGGGTCGCGCTTAATTGACCAACGAAGCTGGAGGAACGGTGCACGATGCGTTCGGTCGAGAAGTGACGCTCGAGCTTCTGCACGCCCGGATGGTTGCTCATACTCTCGTCGAAGCCGACGTGAAAGTGATCCTTCAGCTCAGACGGATGGTTGGGACGGCCATACCGATCGAGATAGCTGCGCGACGCATAAAGCCCCATCACCAGATCGCCCGCTTTCTTGGCGATGAGGTCGGGTTGCTCGGGCCGGAACGTGCGCACGGCGATATCGGCCTCGCGGCGGATGAGGTTGACGATGCGATTGTCGACCAGCACTTCGACGCAGACCCCTGGATACGCGGCGTGGAAGGCGGCGAGTTTGCTCGGCAGCCACAACGAACCCAAAGCCTCGGTGATGGAGATGCGCACCGTGCCTGTAAGCGTCTGATGGGCCGCTTCGGCTTGGCGCTCGATGGCCAGGGCCTCTTCTTCCACCCGGCGTGCGCCGGACAGCACCTGCTCACCGGCATCGGTCAGCAGCAGCCCGCGCGGCGTGCGCTGGAAGAGCTGCGCCTTCAATTGTTCTTCGAGGGCGGCGATGCGACGCGAAAGTGTGGGCTGGGACAGACGCAACCTGCGGGCGGCCTGGGACAGGCTCCCCGTTTCGGCGACCGCGATGAAATCCCGAAGGATACTCCAGTCTAGGGTATTCATGATGTTTACCGCTCTTATTCCGTTTTAAGGAATGGTATTCACTATTTTCTAGCCTATTTTCCCTCGCATCAGAAGCGAGAGCTTCGAGAAATCTTCGCCAGGAGATAAGCGATGGAAAAAAAGGCAAAATTTAGGCTCACTTTGGTGGCTTTGGCCGTCGGCGGCGGGCTTTTCGGGTTCGTTCAGGCTGCGCCGGCCTCCGAAACGCAACTGATCTGGTCCACGACCTCGGGCCTGGTCAACCAGTCCACGACGGCCCTGCTTGAAGGGCGCCATGCCCACGCCATCCGCTTTGCCAAGGACGCGCTGCGCACCAAAACCCAGGCCTCGAATCACCTGATTGCCCGGCATAATCTGTGCCTCGCCTATTCCGCCCAGGGCAAAGCCGAAGACGCAAAGCCTTACTGCGACCTCGCCCTCGCGGCCTCGGCGCGCACTGAACTCACCGAGCGTGACGGCCGTCTCGTGGCCGGCGCGGAGAACACCGATGACGCCACCAAACCAACCCTTGAAGCCGCCGTACGCACCAACGTCGCGCGCGTCCAGGGCCGCGCCCTGGCCGAGAACCGCTAAGGCCTATCGCTTGAAAACAGGTTTCGCGTGACCGGCATGTTGTTCGCCTCGGTCACGCGCCTGCGCCTTCGGGCGTTCAGCGCCTTCCTGCCCTTCGCGTGGCACACGTGGCGGGCCAATCGGCAGATCGCGCGCGCCGAGGGCTGCCTGCGCAGCGATGTGCGGGGCGGGCCCGACGGCATCTTTTGGACCAAGACCATATGGCGCGATGAGGCCGCGATGCGGGCGTTCATGGCCTCGGGCGCTCATCTCAAGGCGATGCCGAAGCTTAAAGACTGGTGCGATGAAGGCTCGGCCGCGCATTGGACTCAGGAGAGCGTTGAGCTGTCCTGGGCGGAAGCCGAAAGCCGTTTGGCCCAGCACGGCTGGACGTCAAAGGTGCTGAGCCCCTCGCCCGCGCACGCCGCCGGTTCGACGCTCGGCAGTCCGCGTCGCTAACGCCAGCTCATTTTCAGGCATAAAAAAAGCCCGCCATCACTGGCGGGCTTTTTCTTATGTGAGAGACGCAGGCGGCGTTAGGCCGCGAGCTTGGCAACTTTCGACTGAGCGCGCTTGATGCGGCGCTTGATCGTCAGCGCGCTATCTTCAAGCTTCGCGTCCGGCGTCGAAAGCAGGAAGGCGTCGATGCCGCCGCGCTTTTCGATGCTGCGCAAACCATTGCTGGAAACGCGCAGACGCACGCGTTGACGAAGCACGTCAGACAGCAGAGTCACCTGATGCAGGTTCGGGAGGAACCGGCGACGGGTCTTGTTGTTCGCGTGACTGACGTTGTTGCCGCTTTGAACGCCGCGGCCAGTGACTGCACAACGGCGTGCCATGGCTGAAATCCTTTGTAAAAGCAGGGTTTGCCCACACCTAAAACCTTGGGGGACCCTGGAAAGCGAGGCGTTGTACCGTCTCAAGCCCACCCGGTCAAGAGACTCTCGGCGGCCAAGCGTCTCTAAAAAGCGTGCCTTTTCAACGCTTTGGCTTAGCCCGCGACTCGGTGCGGGCAGTTTTGGGGGCAGCGGGCGCTTCATCCCTCAGCCGCTGGCGCATCCCGATAAGCA
>CANJEU010000191.1 GCA_947473445.1 Fidelibacterota bacterium
CCTGTGGGGCCGCGCCAAAAGCCCGCTCAACAAGCGTGAGTACGGCCCGGGCCAGCACGGCCAGCGCCGCAAGAAGCCGTCCGATTACGGCGTGCAGCTCATGGCGAAACAGAAGCTGAAGGGCTACTACGGAAATATCTCCGAGAAGCAGTTCCGCAAGTACTACGAAGAAGCCATGCGCCGCCGCGGCGACAACGGCGAAAACTTGATCGGCATTCTCGAGAGCCGTCTCGACACCATCGTGTATCGCATGAAGCTGGCCGTTACGCCGTTCGCGGCGCGTCAGCTCGTCAGCCACGGCCACCTCTCGGTCAACGGCCGCCGCGTCACCGTGTCCTCGTACATGGTGAAGCTGGGCGACAAGATCGAAGTGCGCAGCAAGTCCAAAGACCTCGCGGTCATCAAGGAAGCCACTGAGTCGGCCGAGCGCGATGTGCCCGATTACATCGAAATCGACCACAGCAAGTACGTGGGCGAAATCAAGCGCATCCCGGGCCTGAAGGACGTTCCGTACCCGGTGACCATGGAACCGAACCTCGTGATCGAGTTCTACTCGCGCTAATTAGCGTCGAACACAAAGACCAAAGGGCCCCGGAGACGGGGCCCTTTTTCGTTGGCGGCGATAGAAACTTTCTCTTGTTGCGCTGCAGTATAGAATATTTTTCGTGGTTTGGCCTATGGCGCGGGTATAGGCTGGCGTGCCGATTGCGCTGCTCGCGCGTTTTCTCGATGGTCGCTGACCACAGTTTCCAAGGAGCCCGCCGGTGCGTGACCTGAAAACAACATGGAGAGCCGTTCTGACAGCCAGCGTTGTCGGTGCGGCCATGTGTGCGCCCGCCTCCGCCCAGGAAGCGGCCGAGGTCCTCGGCCTGAAGGATCGCACCATCGGTTTTGCGCTCGCCAGCACGCGCTGGGGCATTCACGAAACCGCCGACGGCAAGCAGGAATGCCCCAAGGGCTTCAACATGGGGCCGCGCGATCAGTTCAAAGCGATGTTCCCGGAAGGGGGCACCGTTGAAGGCACGCAGCTCACGTATGAGCGCGCGGTGCGTTTCCCCAACGAACATGCGGACAATTTCCCGTTCCATGAAGTGGAAGGGAAGATCGGCGTCGGCCTTGATCTCGACGGCCGTGTGGACGCGAACGATTTCACCTCGCCCGAGGGCGAGAAGGGCATCGACAATGCTTTCTATCGCGCGCTGGGCTGCATCCGGATGTTCCGCGGCGAAGCGTCCTACGCCTTCTTCACTGAAATGTGGGTGCGTGAGTTCAACAACAACCGCATCCTGATCGAACTGACCGATGTGGATAGTCTCGAGAACGACCCCGACGTGGTCGTGTCGATGTACCGGGGCAAAGACGACCTGGTGATGGACGTCAACGGCAAGAAGGTGATGCCGGGCGCATCGAACCGTGTGGATGACCGGTTCAGCAAAAAATACACCTATCGCCTGAAGGGCAAGATCGAGAACGGTATCCTGACCACTGAACCGGCCGATGTCAGCTGGGCGTGGTCGGCCTGGTATTCAGATCCGGGCTTCTATGACTTCAAACAGGGCCGCTTCAAGCTGAAGCTCGATCCGACCGGCGAAGGCGCCGAAGGATTGTTCGCCGGCTACGCCGATATCGACACGTTCCGAAAGACGATGCGGGCGGGTTACTCGACCCACCACTCGGGCTATGGCGATCTGTCGCAATTCTCGATGGCCCGCGCGCTCGAGCGCAATGCCGATGGGATTCCAGATGCGAACGGGAAGAACACCGCCGTGTCGGCTTCGCTGAAGGTGAAGTTCGCGCAGGTGTTCATCCAGCATCCCGATGCGAAGGTGGCAACGGCCGTTGAGCCGGGCAAACCGGCGCGGGTTGAAGCCTCGCAGCGCTAGAGCGCAAACACAGAATAAAAAAAGGGCTCCCGCGAGGGAGCCCTTTTCATTTGTAGAGGCCGACGAAATGCTTAGGCGGTCGGGACCTGCTTTTCCTTGAAGAGAGTTTCGAGTTCGCCGCTTTCGGCCATCTCGCGCACGATGTCGCAGCCGCCGACGAATTCACCCTTCACGTAGAGCTGGGGAATGGTCGGCCACTGGGTAAATTCCTTGATGCCTTCGCGGAGCCCTGCGTCGGCGAGGACATTCACACCTTTATAGGGGACGCCGAAGTGCGTGAGCACTTGAACCACGGCGGCGGAGAAGCCGCACTGCGGAAACTGCGGCGTGCCCTTCATGTAGAGGACGACATCGTTTTCGCCGATGTCCTTCTTGATCTGGTCGATAGCGGGATTGGTCATGGGAGTTCCCTGGAAATTCAAGGCTTAAGCCGATGACCGGAATATAAGCGGTCGCAGGCCCAGCACAAGGGGCCCCGCTAGCGCGTTGAATTCCCGTGGTTCTGCCAAGCGCGAAGCGTATGCGTCATGGCGCTTCGCCCTCGACTACGACGGCTCTACTTCGGAGGTAGACCCATGGGGATTCCCGGGCTCGGCTGACGGCCGCCGCTCTTGAGGCAATCTTCCAGTGACGCAAATGGAACGAAGTTGCGAATGATCTTGTAGGTCGCATGGCCCGGCGCCACGCATTCGCCGCTCGGTAGTTTCTTCGTGGGCGGCGGCGGGGCGCCCTTGCCGGGATCCAACGTGCCGGTTCCTGGAATCGGCAGCGAGGGCATGCCCTGTGCAAGTGCGGGCGTTGCCGCGGACAGCAGGGCTAACAGGACGAGGGCGGGAGATTTGCGCATATGGTTGTTTTACCCGACTCGCGCCAGCGTCTCAAATGAACACAAGTCCATGAGTACGCCCGAATCCCAATAGCTTGGCGGGCGGTTTCTGGCTACGGTCGGGCCTCTGATTTTCCGGGGAGGAATTCATGACTTTTAAACAGGCCTTGTGTGGCCTTTCGCTTGGCGCGCTCGCTTTGGCCTTCAACGCGCCGGCTTTTGCGCAGCAGAAGGGCAATCTCGACGAGACGGGCCAGTACGACGTGGTGGTCAACTGGTTCAAGCCGCCGGTCGACCGCTTCGACCAGCGCGCGGTGTCGGTGAACGCGGTGGATTCGAACCGCGTGTTCGTCGGCTTCGTCGATCGCAACGATACGCGCGCGGGGTTCCCGCTGCTGGCGCTCGATGGAACGGTGATCCCGAAGGACAAAACCGTCGTCGTGAAGGATGACAAGGATATCGCCAAGGGCGACGTCAACAATCTCATGGTTCTGAACGCTGACGGGAAGGTGATCGAGAACTGGTCGCAGTGGAACGCGGAGATCCAGATCGCCCATCACATCGTGATCGACCCGTATGACCCCGAGCAGCATGTGTGGGTGGTGGACCGGTTCAATCACCAGATCCTGAAGTTTACCAACGACGGCAAGAAGCTGGTGATGCGCCTCGGCGAGCGCGGCGTTCCGGGCAACGACCAGGGGCACTTCCACGACCCGGCCAGCATGAACTTCCTGCCGGACGGCTCCTTCTATGTGGCCGACGGCTACACAAACTCGCGCGTGGTGAAGTTCGACAAGAGCGGAAAATATGTCACCGCCTGGGGCACAAAAGGCACGGGGCCCAGTCAGTTCAATCTGGTGCATTCGGTGGGCATCGATGCCAACCGGCGCCTGTATGTGGCCGACCGCGTGAACAACCGCGTGCAGATCTTCGATGAGAACGGGAAGTATCTGGACATGTGGCCGGGCACCAAGAGCGTGACGCGCATCGTCGCGACCGAAGACGGCGGCATCTGGATGGCCATCGCGGGCTATAACCGCTTCGCCAAATTCGATCAGAACGGCAAGCTGCTCTATCACTTCGGGGAAATGGGCGCGGACGCCGGCCTGATGGACAATCCGCACCAGTTCGACGTCGATAAAGCGGGCAATCTTTATGTGGCCGACGCCAATAACAACCGCATCCAGAAGTTCACGCCGCGCAAAGATGCCGATAAGTCCAAGCTCATCGGGCCGGAAATCCTGCTGAAGAAGTAGCCGCGCCTCGCGCGCCGAGCGGAGGAGTTCATATGCGTTTTATCCTGATCGCGTTTGCACTCGCCCTCTCGGCGCCGGCGGCCGCCGACATTGTCGATGTCGCCGCCAACGGTTTTGAGATTCGCCAGCAGGTGCGAATCACTGCCCCGCCGGAGAAAGTGTGGGAGACGCTGATCGTTCCCGCGCGTTGGTGGAGCTCAGATCATAGTTTTTCCGGCTCATCGGCCAATATCACCCTCGATCCGCGCGTTGGTGGATGCTGGTGCGAGACGCTGCCCAACGGCGGCGGCGTCAGGCATTTGGAGCTGACACACATCGCCCCGCCCAAAAGCCTCGTGTTTCGTGGCGCGCTAGGACCGTTCTACAATCTCGCGGCCGACGGGGCGTTGTCGTTCACCCTTGCCGCCAATGGGGCCGAGACCGACGTGACGGTCGTCTTCCGCGCGGGCGGTTATGTGAAAGATGGCTTCCAGAAGTGGGCAACGGCCGTGGACGGGGTGTTCCTGCAGCAGATGGGAAATCTAAAGAAATCCCTGGAAGCGCAATAGCCCGGGCCGCCTCAGCGGCTGGTGCGGCTTAGCGTTTCCACCAGCTCGGCGATCTTCTTCCGCTGCTCGGTTTTGTCGCCCGAATCAATCGCGTGCTGCACGCAATGGCCGACGTGGTCATGCACGAGTTCCTCTTCGACGCGCCGCAGCGCCGCCCGAACCGCGCCGATCTGCGTGATGACATCGATGCAGTAGCGATCCTCTTCGACCATACGCGCAAGGCCGCGCACCTGACCTTCGATGCGGTTGAGCCGCTTCAGAACGGCGTCTCGGGATTTATGAGCCATGGTTGACGGTATACCCTATGGGGGTATATAAGGCAAGTCCATAAGGTACCCCGTGGGGGTATCAGAGGAGCTGCGATGACCGACCACTGCCATGCCCACTCTCATCCGCACACGGTCAAGGACCCGGTGTGTGGGATGGATGTCGATCCCACGAAGACCGCGCATCGCGCCACCCATGCCGGCGCGACACATCACTTCTGCTCGGCGTCGTGCCGTACCAAATTCGAAGCCGATCCGGCGAAGTACCTGAAGACCGCCATCCCCGACGCATCAGCATCATC
>CANJEU010000192.1 GCA_947473445.1 Fidelibacterota bacterium
CTGGCCTGTTAACAAGCACTGACCAATAGTGCGATACCGCACTGTCTTGGCGTTCAGGCCCCCGAGAAGTCGACCAGCCACGGGCCAAGGAGGACGCTTAAAGGTTATTGTGCCGGTGTCACGGCAGGCGCAGGGGCGCCTTCAAGCGCGGCCGTCTCACGCGGCGGGTGGTTAATGTAGACCTGCGTGTATTTCACGTTCAGGGCTCCGGAAATCCCACGCATCTGGCCGGTTTTGGGATCGGGGAAGCCGTCGGCGAGACGGTTGAGCGCGCGATAGAGTGAAGGCGCGGAGAGCTGGCCGTAGCTTTGGTGATGGGTGGACCATGACGTGTTGAGGTGGTGATTGAACCATTCGACATCGATATAGCCCGCGATCATTCCCTCTGCGCCGTTCTCCGTAAGCTTCAGGTGATACTGAGCCCCGCGGATATAATGGAAGTCGTTCGTATCGAACGCCTGGCCGCTGGGGAAGCGATAGTCGGAGGCATCCGTGATCAGTACGCCGTCGACGATCTTTCCCTTCCAGTGCGAGATAAAGGTTTTGCCGAAGCGCATATCAGGGCGCTGCGTGCCCCCGGAGATGAATGATTCGCCCGTCGCTGACGTCAGCAGCGGATCAAGCCCCCGGTAAGACGTGACCTCGACTTCCGGATCGTTCACGAGGCTATCGACGCCCGACAGCTCGATCATCATGCGGTTATAATTGTAGCGCCGCATATACTCCTGCTCGAAGTGATAGATTGTGCCTTCGGGCGCGCGATAGTTCGAGATGCAGCCGATGGCGCGGTAGAGCTGGTTGTCCACGCCCTTCACGCCATCCTGATTGGTGAAGTCCTCGGCGCCGATTTTGTCATCAAGATCGAGGCCGTAGGAAACCTTGCCGCCTGCCTCCTTAAACTTGAAGCCCTCCTCGGACATATCCGGGAACCACTGGCGCGCTTCGCGCATGATCTGAGTTTCGACCAGCGTACGTTTGGTGCCGTCACTGGGGAACAACTGTTTGAACTGTTCGCGCGGTCCGTCGTTATAGCCGGCCGGACATTCAACCTTGCCTTCGGGCGATTGCTGAACCGCCCAGGCGCGGTGCGTCATGACGTAGCCGATGCGACCGTCGACGATGACCGGGCGCTGAACGCCTTCATACACTTTGCCGTCATCTGCCGCGCCGTACGCAATGCCGCATGACGCCGCGATTGAGATCGCGGCAAAGGTGCCCGATGTCCTGAACTTCATCCCGCTCTCCCTAAAAGAAACGGCCGGGTGTGACCCGGCCGTTTTTGATCCTTAGCCTGCGTTCGAAAGGAAATCGTCGCGGATCCAGAAGGCTTTCCAGCCGTTGCGGTAGCCGTTGAACTCACCCCAGGCATCGCCATTGGCGTCGCCCGGCTTCTTGTCGCCGCCGTGGGTATAAACAGGGCGGTCGCGGAACGTCCACACATGCACGGCGCCCGGCGCCTCGGGCTTTGCGAGGTGCCCGGTCTGCGGATCGATCCAGCTGGTGCCCCAGATCATATTATTGACCTTCACGCCGCGCGGCGCGGGAACGTACGCGAACGTCTTGTTGCACAGGGCGGGATCACCGTTGCCGCAGATGGCAAGGCGATAAGCTTGCGTGGTGGTTGGGTGATCGCACGAGAGCTGATCGAGCGCATCGTCACCGCACTGGTAGACGTAGAGTGTCATGCCATTCTTGTCGGCCAGGACCTGACCGATGCGCGAATCCTGCACCGTGAATTCCTGCGGCGGGTTGGGCCACTTCTGGGTGTAAACATTGTGCCAGCCGGCCACGTCGCCGCCTTCGAGGCTGCGGAAGCGGCGGTCCTGCACGCGGGTGTAAACCGGCTTTGTGCGATAGGTCCACTGCTTCACGCCCGGCGAACGTTCAATCACGCCCCATTCACCCTGCGGCTGCGCCGACTGCGACGCAAGGATCGGCGACCAATCATTGAGGCAGTTGCCGACGCAATTGGATTTATTCGCCGCATCACCGTCCCAAACATAAGCCGAGAAGCCGATGTGATTGGTGAGCAGGCGTCCGGTGGCAACCGTTTTAACGGCAAAGGCCGGCGGATGATTGGGGGGCGGTCCGATGGGCTTGCGCAGCGCCGGGGCATCGCCGCGCTGTTCGCGGCCAGTCGCTCCGTTCACGGTGCCAGGCTTCGTATCCAGAACCGAGGTGTAAACGGCGAAGCCGTCATACGCCCATTGCTTCTTACCATCCGGGCGGTCCACCACCGTCCACTTGCCGATCTCCTTCGCGCCTTCGGGCGCATAGAGCGCCGGCCACACCTGAATGCACGTCGGACGCGTGTCGAGATCGGGCAGGACGAGGCCTGGCGGATACGGGCTCATGAGGCCGGAGTTCTCGGTGTACTTCGTGTCGTCACACGACGGCTTGCCTTTCTGCTCGCCGGCATCGCCGTTGCGCAGGCGATCAAGCGGCCAAGTGTAGAGCGTATGGCCGCGCGCATCGACGAACACCGGACCGTCGACGTCGCTATGCTGAACGCTGATGCCGGCCGGCATGGGATCGCGCTGGTAATCCTCAAGTTCCGTGACGGGCGGCTTGTAGCGCTCCTTCACCTGCTGTGCGATCGCAGTGGTGGCGCAGGCAACGGCCGCAAGTGCGACGAAGCTGACAGTTGTCTTGAGGCGCATAGCTGTTCTTCCCTTCACAAAATCGCCTGGCCGAGGCGCGCGGCGACAAACGCGATAACCTGTGGGAGGCCTTCTCTCTTCGTCACGAGGCGCCCCGAGATCTTTAGGATCGTTCGCCGGCGAGACCGAGACAGTTGCAAGACGTGGTGTGCCATCCTCCCGAATGGCGATACCGAGCATCAGGCGGACTTAAATTTCCACAGGAAATAAACTGCCTGATTGCAACGTAACTATAAGCCCGCGGGCATGTGTCTTCCTACCTTATTTTGTCGCGGAAAGCCCTGTTCGGCCCCGAGTCCGGGGCGAATTCAGATCGCCTAAAAAGGAAACGGCAGGACCGACCTCCCGTCAGTCCTGCCGCCGGCGCGCCGTCGAAGGCGCAGCCTTCGCAGTAGATTATTCGCGTGACGCCTGGGGCGTGGCCGAGGTCGTGCCCAGCGCGGATCCGGCCACTTGCTGCGGCGGATGCTCGATGTAGACCTGGGCCAGTTTGACGCTCAGAGCCGAGGAGATCGCGGTCATCTGGCCTTTTTCATCCGGATACCCGTCCGCCAGACGGCGGAGTGCGCGATAAAGCGACGGCGCGGAAAGTTGGCCGTAGCTTTGGTGATGGGTCGACCACGAAGTATTGAGGTGATTATTGAAGGCTTCCACATCGACGTAGCCGGCGATAACGCCTTCAGCGCGTTCGGGCGTCAGTTTTAACTGGAAGCGCGCCTGCTTGAAGTGATGAAGCGTCGAGGTATTGAACGTCGCCGAACCGGGCATCACGAGCGGAGCCCCCTCGGTCGTTAGAACCCCGTCAACGATCTTGCCTTTGAACGAGGAGATAAACTCCTTGCCGAACCGCGCATCGATCCGCTGCGTGCCGCCGGGAATAAAGGCCGCGCCCGTCGCATCGGTGATCAGAGGGTCGAGCCCACGATATGTTGTGACGGTGACGTCAGCATCGTTGACGAGATTATCGACGCCCGACAGTTCGATCATGAACCGGTTGCTGTTATAGCGGCGCATGAACTCGTTCTCGAAGTGATAGACCGTGCCTTCGGGAGCGCGGTAGTTCGAGATGCAGCCGATGGCGCGGAATAATTGGTTATCGATGCCCTTCGCGCCGTCCGGACTTACGAAGTCGTTGTCTTTGACCTTTCCGTCAAGGTCCATGCCGAAGGAGACTTTTCCGCCGGCTTCTTTGAAGGTGAAGACTTCTTCCGACGTGTCGGGGAACCATTGGCGGCCCTCGCGCATCAACTGCGTGTCGATCAAAGTGCGCTTCACGCCGTCCTCGGGGAAGAGCTGTTTGAATTGTTCGCGCGGACCATCGTTGTAGCCGCGGGTACACTCGACCTTGCCTTCCGGAGTCTGATGAACCGCCCAGTAGCGATGCGTGACGACATAGCCGATGCGACCGTCGCGGATAACGCTCGGCTGATCAGAACTTGCAGGCGTGTCGGCGGTGGCGCTGCCCGCACCGACGGCGAGCGCGGCCACGGCGGCGAACGTGCCGGCGGCAAACAAACTGATGGAAACAGAATTCTTCATCGGTCTCTCCCATACCGGCCGCCTCCCAAGTACATGATGTAGGGGCGGACAGGTCGCTTCACCGCGCCGGTTGCGCAGCGGAAAGATAATTATACGCCCAAGCCCTTCGCGCGGGCTTTCCGAATTTTGACGTTTTCTTCGAAGCTCAATCCAGGATTTAGAGAAAATCGGGCAAGATTAAGCGCTAGGCTTGGGTGCAGCGCACAAAAATAGCCCCGCTTCCCCACCCCCCAGATACACAAACGGCGGGACCGGCCTTTGCCTGTCCCGCCGCCTGGAGTCTGTTGCCGACAGGCCTTATTCGCGCGTCGTCTGAACTGCCGGATGCGTGGCCGATCCGTTCGAGACGGTCTGCTGCGCCGGATGATCGATATAGACCTGCGTAAACTTCACGCTGAGCGCCGAGGAGATGGCAGTCATTTCGCCGGTTTTCGGATCGGGATGACCATCGGCCAGACGGCGGATCGCGCGATACATGGACGGCGCCGAGAGCTGGCCGTAGCTCTGGTGATGCGTCGACCATGAGGTGTTGAGGTGATGGTTGAACGCTTCAACATCCACATAGCCAGCCATCACGCCTTCGGCGCGCTCGGGCGTCAGCTTCAACTGGAAGCGAAGGCCTTTGAAGACATGGAACGCGCTGGTGTCGAACGTGGCCGACGCTGGGATGATCAAATCCGCGCCTTCGGTGATAAGAACGCCGTCGACGATCTTACCTTTCCAGGTCGCGCGCACGTAATTGCCCCAGCGACCGTCGACACGCTGCGTGCCGCCGGCGATGAAGGAAGCACCCGTCGCATC
>CANJEU010000193.1 GCA_947473445.1 Fidelibacterota bacterium
ATTGGGCGCTTGCAGAGGAAACTCTGTGGGGCGAGGTGGTGCAGTTCATCCCCAACGCGGGCCGCGCCACCGAAAACATAAAACGTTACTTGGTTGAGTGCGGCGCCAACCTTCGAAAAGCTGCGGAAGGGGTCCTTGAGCTTCGCAACGACGAGCGCGCCTTTGACACGTTCTGGCGTGACTTCAAGGTCTATGCTGACGGGCGGACGCTCGCAGCTCAGACTGCGCTCGGCGAGTATGTGCGGATGGAACTGCCGCACAATCCGCTCGGTTGTCTCGGCGCTATTTTGTTTGCGACGACAATGCATAAGGAACGCAAGCTCGGCACTTATATCGACGCAGAAACCCTTGAAGAGCTGGAACAGCGTGGAGATGCCATTATTGCGGCAGCCAAAACCGCTTCGTCCAGGGTATCTCCGAACCCATCTTCTATTGAGAGTCACCTTGCGAAGCTGGCCGAGGACCTTCAAAGGATGAAGGACGAGGTGGCGGCGCAGCGTGAGCGGGTGATCGAAAAGGACCAAGAAGCAACCGAGACAATCGACCGACTCACTCTCTCGGCTGCAGACCTCAATCAGACGATGGCCGTCATGAAGGCGGACGCCGCCGAGGTGCGCCATGACTTCAGCACGAAGATCACCGCGCTGAACGCAGAAACCGATGAGCTCCGTGCGAAAGCGGAATTGAGATTGGACGAGGCCCTGAAGGCCATGCAGACATCTTTCATGAGTAATCAAAGCCTCAAAGCGCCCGCCGCCTTGTGGAAAGACAAGTTCAAGGACCACCAGCGGCAAATGAGCGCATCCCTCAAACTCTGGGCGACATCTGCGGTGCTGGTTGTGATGATCGCATCGCTGATGTGGCTCGCCTTTGCAAAGGTCGCAGGGGGGAACTATGCGTGGTGGATGGCGCCCGCTGGTATTGCGTACTTTACGCTGGCCTTTTGGTGGCTGCGGATCGTGTCGAAGCTGTTCTTCAGCGCCCAGCACTTGATGGAAGATGCGCGTGAGCGCGAAGTCATGACGCTCGGACTCTTTGCGCTGGCCGCCAATCCGGATGCCGTGGCGGCCGTAAAAAGCGAGCCAATCTCCCGCACAATCGACGTTCTGTATAAACCGACTACCAAGGGAGTGATTGACGACCACGCACCGGGCATCGACCCAAACAGACTGATCGATGGACTCGCGAAAATTATGAGGAAGTAGGATCATTCCGCGCCATCTTTCGACGCGCCGAACAATAGCAGCTCTTTTGCCAGCTGTTCCTTATGCCGTGTCTTCACATGGGCGGAATGGCTGCGACGTCCGGCCACAAACGCAAGGCGCATGTTGATGTCAGCGAAATATTCGGCATCGCGCTCGATGAGGATCGCTTTGGCGCCTTCGCGATAGGCAGCGATGCCCGTTGATCCACTCCCCGAAAAGATGTCCATGACCGTATCACCGGGCCGAACGACCAGGCGAATGCGCCACGCCATGAGATCGACCGGCTTAATAGTGGGATGCGCACTTCCCCATCCGGTCTTCCGGATTTGCTTTTGCAGAATAGAAGAACGGCGCGGCACCATCGGCGTAGATGCCGAAGGCATCTTCGACCTCCTCACTCCCGTCGTGAACGATGTTCGCTGGCCAGCGGTCGACACCACCGTCAACAACCAATCCCTGCGCTTCCCTACCCCCGTAACCCATCGAAGCTGATCGGTTCAGGAATCTTTCTTCTCGCTCGCCGATACGGCAGCCATCGATGTTGATGGCCCCCGTTCCGAGCTTCAGAACACTTGCCGCTCTGGAATCCTCTGAAAGCGGCTTTTCGCGCGAGCACCATCTCCCAGGCCGGCTTTAGAGCGGTCCCCCAGCCGCCCCACTTTTGCGCCTCGTGCCGGATGGCAGCGCCCTTCGGCGTTCGTTGGTATTCTTGACCGAAGGACTCGCGGGCGCGGGTAGGTTCCATAGCTGTGCGCTCCGCTGGAACACTTAGCATTAATACCTTCGCGGGGCAGTTCCTAACGGCGGATGAGGTGTCCGCCGTAAGTCCTGAAACGGCATCTCAATTCAATGCTTAATGCGTGAGGTTCTGGCCAAGCCCACAAACCGGCCCACAAGCTGCTTCGAAATTTTGCCGTTTGAGATCCCCGGATACTGGCTCCTCGCCTGCCATATTGTAGCTGTTAAGGACAGTACCGTATCGACATCATCCCTAACGGTCTGATCGCGATCGGCCTAGTGGGCACTGCACGAAACCGCCAGGCTCTCGCGCGTGACGTCGCGTCGGTCTGCTGCACGGGCCTTGGGCGCAACTTCATATTTCACCAATGAACCTCGAGCGGAAATGTCTTCCGCCCATCCAATGCTTTTTGTGCGGTACAGCATACTGTTACTTCGCAGCAACCGGGTTTACCGACGTCCCCTACACATTTCCCGCGTCATCCAAGGCAGAGTAAAAAAGCAAAAGCCCCGCCAGTTTACCGGCGGGGCTTTTCTTCGTGGCCGTGCGGCGGTGCTTAGATCCGGAAGCGGATGCCGGCGCGGAAGACGCGGCCGAGGATGTCGTAGATGGTCACGTTCGTGGGCCTTCCTGCGTAGAGCAGGCCGCCGTTGATGGGGACGACGGGCGGATCCTTGTTGAACAGGTTCTGGACATTGAGGAACAGCGAGTAGTCGCCCATGGATTCAGTGCCGACTTTATATTGCACGTTGGCATCGAAGTAAGTCGCGCCAGCGATGAAGTTGTTGTCGATGGTCTGGTTATCGGTAGTCGAGGTGGGGCAGCCGGTGGTGCACTCGATGTACGATGTGTTGAACTTACCGGAGCTGACGCTGCGCATGGTGATTTGCGTCGAGAACGCATCGTCGGTATAGGCAACGGAAGCGTTTAACTTCCAGCGCGGCAGATTGACACCGCCGGCCATCTGCCCAACTTGGTCGGTCGGCTTGTTGATGCCGTTCGAGACGCGGTTGTTGAGGAACTTGGTGGCCAGCACGCGGAGCGTGATGCCGCCGTCCCAGCTCTCGGCGATGTCGGACAGGTTCATTCGATAGCTGGATTCGAAGTCGATGCCGCGATTAAGTTCGTTCACGAAATTGAAAGGCTGTGCAAAGACCTTCGTGATCGTCACCACGCCGTTCACCGGCTCGCGCAAGATGCCCGAGCAGAAGACGGTATTGCCCCCGAAGCAGTTATCGATGGTCTGCTGGGTTCCGACCGTGCCGATCGCGTCCTTGATATTGATGCGATAGTAGTCGACCGAGGCGCTGAAGCCCGGGAAGAAGGTGGGCTGCAGCACCACGCCAAGGCCAGTTGTATCGGCCACTTCGGGTTTCAGACCGAGATTGCCGGTGGTGATGGTTTCGGCCTGCGCGTTGTTGTTGCCCGAGAACGGATCGATGACGTAGGTGAGGCCGCGGATGCCGGTGGTGAACAACTCGCCGACGTTCGGGGCGCGAATGTCGCGCGAGCGAGTGGCGCGCAAGCGCAGATCGTCGATGACATCCCACGTGGCCCCGACCTTCCAGGTGGTGACGTAACCCGAGGTGCTGTAGTCGGTCGCGCGGACGGCGGCATTGATATCGAGCGATTTCGCCCACGCCTGGTCTTTCGCCAGCGGGACAACCGCTTCGACGAAGCCTTCGGTGACGTTGTAACCGCCGATGGTGGGCCGGTAGTTGGCGGCGTACCAATTGCCCGCCAGGGAGTTCGCGTCGGCGATACCTTTGGATGATTCTTTGCGGTGTTCGGCCCCGAACGCGACCGAAACCGGGCCGGCCCAGATCGAGAACGGCTCGCCGCGCAAGTTCGCCGCCATCACGTCCTGCTGGAAGTTCTCATAGCGGTAGGAATTGCCGAAGAAGTGACCGCCCACGAGCGCGAGGCGCGCGGCATCTGTGGCCACACCGGTGCCGAAGACGTTGAACGGCAGGCAACCGTCGTTGGGATTGGTCAAGGTGGAGCGGCAGACCACCCGGCCGGTGGACGGCTGGATAACCGCGTCGATGGCTTGGGCGTAGACCGGCTTCAGCTTGTTGCCGAGCGAGTTCTGCGACGCGCGCGTGATGCCCTTCTGATAGTAGGCGTCCCAGTTCCAGGCGGTGTCGAAAGCATCGAAATCGCCGCTGCCGCCGATCACGTAGCGACTAACCCAGCGGTCATTTGTCGAGCCTTCGTGCATGTCGTCCACCCATGAGCCGAAGGTGAACTGCGTGATGTTGAGCGCACGCATCTGGGCCGCGACCGTGCCCGGGATGTAGGCGTTGTCGGAGTTCATGATGAGCGTGTTGAGCTCGCCGCTGACGCCGAAATAGCTTTCGTGGAAGGTGTGGTCCCAGGCGACCTGGGCATAGACGTTGATATTGTCCGAGAGATCGTAGGCGACGCGCGTGAAGATGTTTTGGTGGGTGTGCTTCGGATCGAGCGAATAGGCCGCGGTGACGTCGGAGGTCTGCCAGTCGCCGCCCGACATGTAGACGCCGGCCACGAAGCCATAGCGGAACTGATACGGCGTGCCGCCCGGACCGAAGGCGGTGCCCTTCAAAGGACCGGACGTGATGATACCGCCGTAGGTGGCGGCCGAGGCCGCGACGTTGGGGCGCACGATGTTGCGCGGCTGGCCGTTGGTGGCCGTGTAGGCGGGATTGAGCAGAACGCCGTCCAAGCCATTCAACCACTCGCGCTTGTTGGGGAGGTGGTCGACTTGGTTCTCGCCCAGGATCCCCATTCGTTTGGAGACTTCGCCGCTCATCAGGAAATGGCCGCGGCCGTTGGCGAACGCCGTGCCGCCGGCCATGGTGACCTTCCACTCCTCGTCGTCGCCATAGCTGGTGACGCCGCCGCTGACCTCGCCTTTCAGGCCGACGAATTCCTTATCGAGAATGAAGTTGACCACTCCGGAGAGCGCGTCGGAGCCGTAGGCAGCCGAGGCGCCGCCGGTGACGATATCGACACGCGAGATGAGCTGCTGCGGAAAGGCGCCGACGTCGACCTGGTTGGATTGCGTGGCCGGCA
>CANJEU010000194.1 GCA_947473445.1 Fidelibacterota bacterium
AGGGGTGCACCATGTCGCCCTGGATGGGCCCAGGGCGCACGATGGCCACCTCGATCACCAGGTCATAGAGCGTCCGTGGTTTAAGGCGCGGCAGCATATTCATCTGCGCGCGGCTTTCCACCTGGAATACGCCCACGCTGTCGGCGGCGCATAGCATGTCGTAAACGGGCGGGTCTTCCGCCGGCAGTGTGGCAATGGTGTAGTCCAGGCCCTTATGGTCGCGCAGCAGATTGAAGGCACGGCGCAGACAGCCCAGCATCCCCAGGCCCAGCACATCGACCTTCATCATCTTCATGATTTCGATATCGTCCTTGTCCCACTCGATCACCGTGCGGTCCGCCATGGACGCATTCTCGATAGGTACAAGATCGTCCAGCCGGTCCTGGGTAATGACGAACCCGCCCGGATGCTGTGACAGATGGCGCGGAAATCCCGTGATCTCCCCGGAAAGTTCGAGCAGCAGTTTCAGCCGCCAGTCGGTGGGATCGAGGCCAAGGTTGCGCGCCTGGGATTCAGGTATGCCTTCCTCGCTCCATCCCCACACGGATTTTGCCAAAACCGCAGCCGTATCTTCGGGAAGCCCCAAGGCCTTCGCCACTTCGCGCACCGCGCGGCGCGAGCGGTAGTGGATCACCGTGGCCGTCAGCGCGGCGCGCTCGCGGCCATAGGTTTTGTAGATCCATTGAATCACTTCCTCGCGCCGTTCATGTTCGAAATCGACGTCGATATCGGGTGGCTCGCCGCGGCTGGCGCTGATGAAGCGTTCGAACAGAAGGTTATGTTTGGTCGGATCGATTTCGGTGATGCCTAAGCAGAAGCACACCGCCGAATTGGCGGCGCTGCCGCGTCCCTGGCACAGAATCCCTTGTGACCGCGCGAACTGCACGATGCGCCACACCGTCAGGAAATAGGGAGCATATCCCAGGCCGCCGATGATCTTCAGTTCGTATTCAAGCTTGGCTTTGACGGGCGGAGAAACACCTGTTGGATAACGCGCGGCCGCGCCGGTCCATGTCTGTTTCTCCAGCCCCTCCTGCGCGGTAAGACCGGGAAAGAGTTTCTCGTCCGGATACTGATATTGGATCTGATCGAGCGAGAAGGTGCAGCGTTCGGCGATCTCGCCGGTGCGTTCCACCGCTTCGGGATGAAGGGCAAACAGCCGCTTCATTTCCTGCGGCGGCTTGAAGAACCGGTCCGCCGACCATTCGCGGTCGTGTCCCAGGGTATCGATACTGCGGCCCAGGCGAATGCAGGTCAGTACGTCCTGCAGCATGCGGCGGTCGGGTACATGATAGAGCACATCGTTGGTGGCGACCGTCGGCACCCGCGCGCCCACGGCCATCGTCGCGAGGTCGGAGAGACGTTGGACTTCATTGGGCCGGAAGCGCCGGGTGAGGGCGAGGTAGGCGCGGTTGCGGAAATCGCTGCGCAGCTTCTCCAGCAGGATGCGCAGAGGCGCGCTGGCATAGTCGCCCAGGGCGACCAGCAACTGACCTTCGCCGTATTCCAGAAGGTCCTCATAGCTGAGATGGCATTGGCCTTTCTTCGCGCGCCGTTTGCCAACGGTCAGCATTCGCACCAGGCGGCTATAGGCCGCGCGATCGCGCGGATAACACAGCAGGCTTTCACCGCCCGTCAGGTCCAGGCGGCAACCGATCACCAATTTGATCTTTGCTTGCGTGGCCGCATCGTAGGCTTTGACGATGCCCGCCAGTGAATTGCGGTCGGTGATCCCCACGGCGGTATGGCCCAGCGCCGCGGCGGCGGCCACTATCTCGCGCGGATGCGAGGCGCCGCGCAGGAACGAATAATTAGTGGACACCTGAAGGTCGGCGTAGCTCATGCGAATACGCCGTGCACATACCAGCGGTAATGACTGTCCGCCGTAAGCCGGCCGTCGCGATAGAGCCAGAAGCGCTCGCCCTGTTCGTCCTCGACGCGGAAATAGTCGCGCACTTCGGCTACTTCCTTTGGGTCTTGCCACCATTCGCCGAACACCCGTTCAGGCCCATCGGCGCGTTTGATCATCCGGGCTTCGCCGCGCCAGGTAAAACGCAGCGGCGGGTGGTCGGGCATCATGGCCATGACCTCCACCACCTCGGGCGGGGCAAAGAGGCGCACCGGCCGCGGCAAATTCGCGGGCCACGAGGCGACTGACGGCGCGGCGGGATTGGCACGCTTCTCCACCCGTTCGGGAATGTCACTGGCGAAGGAGGCGATCCGATAAACGTTGCGCGCACCGACCTGATTGACGAGGGAGTCGACCAGATCCGAGATATCCTCGTTTCCGTCCGCCAGCCCATCCACATCGGTTTGGTGGGGCAGCAGGGGCTCCACTCGCCATGCTGTCAGCACGGCGGTTTCGATGCCAAAACCCGGGTCGACCGTTTCGACCTTATCGCGCAGCAATTTTTCAAAATGCGCGGGCGTGCGCGACGGGCGGGCCAGACAAAGACGGATCGTCTCGACGCGATTGTCGGTGCGGAAGAACATCAGGTCGAGCCGGCGCGCGCCTTCCTGGCTTTTCTCGAGGTCCGCGCACAACGGCGGCGCCAGCAGGCCGATGGCGCGCTTCAGATCGTCATCCGTACTAATAGGCTCGGCAAAGGTCAGGCGCTTGCGTTTGGCGCGCGGCGGCAGCACGGCATCGATAGCTTCAGGCGCGTGCCCCAAGGCCTGATCGAGCCGGGCAAGCACATCCTTCCCGAAACGCCGGGGCAGCGTCGCGCGCGGAATGCACCGCAGATCGGCAATGGTCTTGATGCCGACGCGCCACAGGCTGCGGGCGGTGCCCAAGGCGAGCCGCAGAGCTGTGATGGGGAGCGGGCTCAAATCCGCCGGCGCCTCCGAGAGGGTGAGGACCTGCGTACTGAAGTGCGACAGCGCCCAGGCCGCGCCGGGCGTTGCGGCCATCGCCACGCGTGCGGTCAGCCCGTGTCCCGCCATGGCGCGCTGAATGGTGTGAAGCATTTTCTCCTCACCTCCGAACAAGTGCGTCGCGCCTGTTGCGTCGATCCAGATGCTATCGGCGCCACAGGGCGCAACGAGGGGGCTGTAGCGCAGACACCAGGAGGCCAAGCGTTCAAGCGCGCGGGCGTCGTCCAAGGGCTGCGCGGGCAGCGCCACAAGCTGCGGCTGCACCGCGCGCGCATGGGCCAGCGACAGGCCGGGTGTGAGTCCGTCCGCGGCCGCCGCGGCGTTCACCGCCAGCACGATCCGTTGTTGGTCTTCCAGATTGGCGATGACGAGGGGCTTATCCTGCAGCCCGTCGCTTGTCCGGCCAGCTTCTTGCAGCCGGCGCAGTCTCAATTCCATCGACCAATGCGGAAGGAAGATGCAGATAACCCTGCGCATCGGGGATTTCCACGTTCCATTGTCCAGTGTGTCCGCTGCGCGCGCGCAGCAATTCGAGTGTCCAGCGCCCGCGCCCCGACGGCGCGATCACATGGGGCGATGAGGGCGCGGCGCTGATGCGCCAGCGGCTCGCCGCCGCGATCGGTTCCAGTTCACCCTCCTTGCTGCGCCGGCGGCGCAGGGTGAAGGCAAGGCTCGCGCCGCTCTCGGCGGCCAGTTGCAGGCGCCGGCTCGCCGTGAGGCTCAGCCGCGGGGTTTCGCCGATGACGCAGGCAAGGGCGGCATGGCGCAACGCTTCCTCCATTACCGCCAGCACGTCTTTCTCCGACCGTGGGCGCACCACCAGAAGACGCGAGACCGGAAGGCCGATCTGCGCGAGGCCGGGGGCATAAAAGTCCGGCGATGTGGTGCACCACAGAACGGGCCCTCCCAATCGTCCCGCGGCCGCGGCGGCAAAGGCGCTTGCGGCGGCAAAACCGGCCGCGCCTGTGCTGTTCACCTCATGCAGAGCGCCGAGCGGAAGGCCGCCTTCAGGCCAAAGAGCGTCCAAGGCTGGAATCCCAAACGGCAGGGCCCTGCGGGCGCCGGTGCGCTGTGTGCTCTCGAGTCGTTCAAGGCGGTGGATATGCTCCCTTAAGTCCTTGAGAACGGCAGTTTTCCTGCCCGCGTCCATGGCATTAGCCTATCTGTTTTCTCTGATTTGTTCTAGTTTTGTTCTGGCGCGGGGGAGAGTCAAGCGATGCCTCCAAAGGCCTGCAAATGCTGGAACTTCTCTGAATCCGCGCCGTTCCTGTGACAGGATTCACGGCAATAGGAGCCTCCCACGCCCCGCGGCGATAAAAGGCCTAAGCTTCAGCCGCTCATCGCTTTCTCAGATTCGAGCGCGCGGCTCATCTTCGCCAGCACAATGACCGGCGCGATGCCAAGAAGCACAATCGCCAGCGCCGCGAGGCTGCCGTCCTCATAGGTGCCGCGCGCGGCCTCGCCGTAGAGAAGGGTTGCAAGCGTTTCAAAGCTGAGCGGGCGTAAGAGCAGCGTCGCCGATAATTCCTTCATGCAGTCGACGAACACCAGCATGGCCGCCGCGCCGATGGCGGGCCGTAAAAGCGGAAGATGCACACGGGTCAGCACACCCGATGGACTCTCACCCAGCGTGCGCGCCGCATGGTCCAGCGACATTGAGATCCGGCTGAAGCCGGCTTCTATTCCCCCGGCGGAAATGGCAAGGAAGCGCGCGACATAGGCATAGACCAGCGCGGCTCCAGAGCCGAGGAAGACGAGACCGACCGTCACCCCAAATAACGAATCTGTGACGGCGTTGAGTGCGCGGTCGGCTGCTCCCAGGGGCGTCAGCAGCCCAATGGCTAGTACGGTCCCGGGGATTGCGTAGCCGAGAGACGCGGTACGGAACACGGCCCGCGCACCTGTGCTGCTCGAAAGGCGCACGGAGTAGGCAAGCGCGATCCCGAGGGCGATCGTCAGAAGCGCGGCAACCGTCGAAAGGAGAAAGGTGTTGATCGCAGCCTCGAGCAGATTTGCCGAGAGTCCGGCGAAAGACATGCGACGCCATGCCGCGACCGCGACATGAGCTGCGGGAACTCCAAAACCGATTAACACCGGAAGCAGCGCCAGGATGAA
>CANJEU010000195.1 GCA_947473445.1 Fidelibacterota bacterium
CTGGTCGAACTTCGTCTGCGCCGTCGCCTCAAGCTCGGCGCGGACCACTTCGCTCATCAGTTTATAGCGAAGGCCGGTCTTTACCTCAGCGAGGCGGCCGCGCGCCTGTTCCAAGTCGCGCCCGAGGTGTTCCTCGTACTGGATCATGAAGGCGTGGCCCTGGCTTGCCCCAATGGCGCCCGCGGCGACAAATACCGCCGCCACCAGCACATCGATCTTGCGCCAAACCCACTCCACGCCGCCCCCTAGATACCGCTTCGCAGGATCGCGCGCCGCTCTTCCCGCCCCGGCACCCGATGCTTTCCATATGATCGCCGGTTGACTATAAGGCCCGCGCCTTCTCCGACAAGCCCCTCCGCCCCTGACCCCGGACCCCTCATGCGCGTCGACCTGTTCGATTTCGAACTGCCCGAGGGACGCGTGGCCGAGCGCCCGGCGGTGCCGCGCGACAGCGCGCGGCTCTTACATGTGGCGCAGACGGGCCCCAGTGGTTTCAAGCTGGCTGATCTCAAGGTGTCCGACCTTCCTTCGCTTCTCAGGCGCGGCGACACACTCGTCCTCAATGATACGCGCGTTATCCCCGCGCGGTTGCTGGGCAAGCGGGGCGTCGTACCGATCGAATTCCTGTTGCATCGCCGGCTGGGCCCGGACAGCTGGCAGGGATTTGCCAAGCCCGGTAAGCGCTTGCGCGAAGGGCAGGTGGTTGAGTTCCAAGGTGGCCTCACAGGCGAGGTTCTCGGGAAGGACGCCGGTTTCGTGACCTTGCGATTCAACCGCTCGGGTGAAGATCTGACCGCGGCATTCGAGTCCGTGGGCCACGTGCCCCTGCCGCCCTATATCCGCCGGCCTGACGACGTCCAGGACCGCGCCGATTATCAGACGATGCATGCCGCAAAACCGGGCGCCGTGGCCGCGCCCACCGCCGGCCTCCACATGACACCGGCATTGGTCACCGCGCTTGAGGAGAAGGGCGTCGGCCGTGTGCATGTGACATTGCACGTCGGCGCCGGCACGTTTTTGCCGGTAAACGTCGATGATACCAACGACCACGTCATGCACGCCGAGTGGGGCGAAGTCAGCGCTGCTGCTGCGGCTGAGCTTTCTGCGACCCGGGCGCGCGGCGGGCGAATTATCGCGGTCGGCACCACATCGCTGCGCCTTCTGGAAAGCGCTGCGGCCGATGACGGTGCGATTCCGCCTTTCTCGGGGGAAACATCGCTCTTCATAACGCCCGGTTACACCTTTAAGACTGCCGATATGCTGCTCACCAATTTTCACCTGCCGCGCTCGACGCTTTTCATGCTGGTAAGCGCTTTTTCCGGAATCGATATCGCGCGTGCGGCCTATACACACGCCATTGCCGACGGGTACAGGTTCTACTCCTACGGAGACGCCAGTTTGTTCGAGCGCGCGCCATGACCGAAAAATTCTTATTCACAGTGCTGGCGACCGATGGCGCTGCGCGTCTTGGTAAATTGGTCACGGCGCACGGCGCTGTCGATACACCCGTATTCATGCCTGTGGGCACCGCCGCGACCGTCAAGGCGATGTTCCCCGAGACGGTAGCGGCCACTGGGTCGCAGATGATTCTCGCCAATACCTACCATCTGATGCTTCGACCCGGTGTCGAGCGCATCGCGCGTTTCGGCGGCGTGCGCCAGTTCATGAAATGGGACGGCCCGTTGCTGACAGATTCCGGCGGATTTCAGGTGATGTCGCTTTCGAAGCTGCGCAAAATCACCGAAGACGGCGTCACCTTCCAATCCCACATCGATGGCCTCAAGCATCACCTGACGCCCGAACGCTCTATTCAAATCCAGCATCGTCTGGATGCGACGGTCACCATGGCCTTCGACGAGTGCACGCCGTTCCCGGCCGAACGCGAGCAGGTCGAGACCAGCATGAAGATGTCGATGCGCTGGGCGAAGCGTTCCAAGGACGCTTACGTTGATCGTCCGGGCTACGGTTTATTCGGGATCGTACAGGGCGGAATTCACGGCGATCTGCGGGCAGAATCCGCGCAGGCGCTTAGGGAAATCGGCTTCGACGGTTACGCGGTGGGCGGGCTGGCTGTAGGCGAGGGCCAGCCGCTGATGTTCACCACGCTCGATCACACGGTGCCGCATCTGCCGGCGGACCGCCCGCGCTATCTGATGGGGGTCGGCAAACCGGCCGATCTGGTCGGGGCCGTGTTACGCGGCATCGACATGTTTGACTGCGTGCTCCCGACGCGCTCAGGGCGCACGGCGCAGGCTTTCACGACCTTCGGCGCGCTTAACTTGCGCAACGCAAAACATGCCGACGATCCACGCCCGCTCGATGAATCCATCGACTGTCCGGCCAGCCGCAACTATAGCCGCGCCTATTATCATCACCTCATCCGCAGCGAGGAGATCCTGGGGCTTATGCTGCTGTCGTGGCACAATGTCGCCTACTATCAGCACCTCATGAAGGGCCTGCGTGACGCAATTCGCACCGGAACACTCAGCGCCTTCGCCGCCAAGTTCGCCGCCGACCAAGCCGCGGGCGAAGACGGGGATGACGACGCCGCCTAACGCGCCTGCCGAAAGGGAAGCGATCCGCGCTTATGCGCGCGGTCTTGGCTTCGATGTCGTACGCTTCGCGCGCGCCGAGACGTCGAGCGAGGTGAAAGAGAATCTTCGCGAATTTCTTGCGGCCGGAACTTATGGCGACATGGGGTGGATGGCCGCCAACGCCGATCGCCGCGCCGATCCCAAGGTGCTTTGGCCCGATGCGAAAACCGCGATTGTGGTGGGGCTGAACTACGGCCCTTCAGCCGAAGATCTTGCCGCCGCGTCCGCGGACGCGGGCGTGATCAGCGTCTACGCACGCAACAACAACTACCACGACGTCATCAAGAAGAAGCTAAGACAGCTCGCCATGTGGGTCGCCGAGACGACAGGCTCGGACGTGAGGCTCTTCGTCGACACCGCGCCCGTCATGGAAAAACCGCTGGCGCAAACCGCCGGTATCGGCTGGCAAGGCAAACATACCAACATCGTCTCGCGCGAATTCGGCTCGTGGCTATTCCTTGGCGAAGTGATGACCACGCTCGACCTTCCGGCCGACGAGGCCGAGGGGGATCACTGCGGCGCGTGCAGGCGCTGTTTGGATGTGTGCCCCACGCAGGCCTTCATCGGCCCTTACAAGCTTGATGCCCGGAGATGCGTGTCTTATCTCACCATCGAAAACAAGGGCGCTATCCCGCGTGAGCTGCGGCCACTGCTCGGAAACCGTATCTACGGCTGCGACGATTGTCTGGCGGTATGTCCGTGGAACAAGTTCGCGCAGGCCGCGCGCGAGGCGGCGTTCATGCCGCGCGCCGCGCTCACGGCGCCGAAGCTGAAAGAACTTGCCCAACTGGATGATGCGGGTTTTCGCGCGCTGTTTTCGAAATCGCCCATTAAGCGGATCGGACGCGCGCGTTTCTTGCGCAACGTGCTGATCGCTATTGGCAATAGCGCGGAGGAGTCGCTTGTGTCAGTGGCACAAGAACGGCTGCGCGATGAGTCGCCCTTGGTGCGCGGCGCCGCAGTGTGGGCGCTTTCTCGCCTCGCGCCCGTGCTTTTCGCACAGCTGCGCGGCGCGTATGCGCTGGGCGAGGCCGACGATGACGTGCGCGAGGAGTGGGCAGCCGGAACATGACCCTTAAGCCTTGTGGCCCTGGTCTACTGCTGGCTCGCGAGGGCCCGTGCCAGTTGGCTCAGGGCTTCCTGGTGACGCTGGTTGGAAATGCTCGCGAAGTTGCGGGCGAGTTCCAGGCACATGCGCTGTCTCGGGTTCATCGACTCGTCGTCGGCCCCGTCGAGACCTTCAAAGAAATACGTGATGGGTACGTTCAGGACGCGGGTGATCTCGAACAGGCGCCCGGCCGAAATGCGGTTGATCCCGCGCTCGTATTTATGCGCCTGTTGGTAGGTGACGCCGATCATATCGGCCATCTGCTGCTGCGATAGACCCAGCATGATCCGGCGTTCGCGGATTCTGGCCCCGACGTGACGATCGATCGAGCTGGGGCGATTCGCCGGAGTGGTCTTTACAGTGCCGCCGTCCATTTTTTAGCGTTCCCCAACCTAAGGTGCAGTTTCTGCAGGGTTTTTTAGACCCTGCATGCTCGCTGGAACTTGTTATCCCCAGTTCCAACACTGCCGATTGTAAAAAAACGCTCTTCGTTAACACCCGCAGTTTCTTGTAAAAAATTGTTATTGCACGTTATGCGCATGTTAAAAACGCGCGGGTTTTGTTACGAACCGAAGCTATCTACTCCCGGTCCTTAACCAATTTTGCGATCTGAGCCTGCATCTCGTTCAGCTCGGCCTTCAGATTGTCGATATTTTCGCCCTTGCGTTCGTCCGCGGCCGCTGCCGCCGGCGGGGGGGCGGCGCAGCTTTTGCCCGGCATCTGACCGAACGGGTTAAGCATCTTCATGGCGTTCTCGAACAGGGCCATGTTCTGCCGGCCCATATTCTCCAGCTGATCCATCGGGAAAATGCCCCGGAAGGCTTCCGTCATGGATTTACGCATCTGGTTTTCGTTCTGCGAGAAAGCTTCCATGCTGCTCTCGAGATAACGGGGCAATAATCCGCCGAGGGAGTCGCCGTAGAAGCCAATGATTTGCCTCAGGAATTTGATCGGCAACAGGTTCTGGCCCTTGCCTTCCTGTTCGACGATGATCTGCGTGAGGACGCTACGGGTGATGTCCTCGCCCGAACGGGCGTCGGTGACCACGAATTCGGTGCCGCCTTTGATCATCTCGGCAAGGTGGTCCAGCGTCACGTACGTCGAGGTCGCAGTGTTATAAAGCCTGCGGTTTGCGTACTTTCTGATGACAACCGGTGTGCCCGGCGTATCGCCCTGCTCTGCCATGATCCCCCTGCATCCCCTTTAAAGTTCTTATATTGCTATGCACAATAGCACAGAGTCCTAGCGCCGAAACAACCCCGGGAATCCCCGCGTGACAAAAGAAACC
>CANJEU010000196.1 GCA_947473445.1 Fidelibacterota bacterium
ACAGGGCAAGGCCGCGCGAATGGCGTATGATGGCCTTCCTCAATGTTCGGAAGGATTGCCATGGCCCATCAATTTTCACCCGGCGACACGGTCTATGGCAAAGATGGACGCACATATACCGTTGAAGCCATCGACGGCAATACGGTCTATTGCATGTCGGACAAGGGCGTAGAGACCGAATTCCCGCTCGAAATGCTGTTCACGCAGTCGACCTACACGCAGACCGAAGTCAAATCAACCCTCGGCAAAGGCGAGATTTCGTATCAGCGCCTCCGGCAATCGCGCCATTACACGCCGGGCACGACAAAACTGGCGCCCGGTGCGGCGGAGCAGTTGCTGGCAAAGACGAACAATCTGTTCCCGAGCCTCGTCGATTTCGCGGCCTTCACCATGGCCGCGCGCATCCTTACCGAACATAAGGAAGAAGACCTGATTGATCAGCTGTCCATCGTGAAGAGCCGGGCGGTGTTCGACGACGCCCCGCCAGCCGTGCGGGCGCGCGTGCTGGCCGATCTTTTGGGCGCGCAACCCGAGGCGCTGGCGAGCGCGGCGGGACTTGGCGACAACCTGCTGCGGGCCATGATCGATAAGGGGCTTGAGCCCTACGCGCAGGAGTTCGACGAATTCCAGGATCGCCCGCGCAAGTAGACTCTCAGACGAACACGCCCGCGATGAGCTTGCGGAACGCGCGGTCGCGTTTGAGGTGCCATTCGCGGCTCATGGCCGCGCGGCGATCGGTGAAACGCTCGGCATACAGCAGGAACCACACGCGGCCCCGCGTCGAGCGGGCGCCCGTGCCCTTATTGTGCCGTGAAATGCGCTGGTCGAGGTCGGTGGTCCAGCCGACATAAGTGCGATGTCCGCCCTTCCCGGAACTTCCGAGAATATAGACGAAGCAAATATCCTGGCTGGTCTCAGCGATCTCCATGCCGCGAATCTAACAGAGCGCCAGATTCGCGGCATGGAAAATCCCGATCCTGGAAAATCCTACTCCTGCGCCTGGACGCGCAGACGGTTGCGCCGCTTCAGCCACCACATGGTGGTGCCCGTCACGACAAACAGAAGCGGTAGGAAGCCCGAGAGAAACACGAGCGTCCACCACCACCAGCCAAGACCGTTGCCGGCGTGGAATTGACGCTGCCAGACGAGCCACTTGTCCTTGGTGCTGTAATTGGTTTGCGGGTCGCGCAGTTCAATGACACTCTGTTTCCACTGATCGAGAATGACCGTGGCCTGGGGGACGCCGTTATAGTCACCCGCGCGTGAGAACTGAACGCGGTAAGGCTGATCGGGCCGCGGCGGAAGCGTGACCGAACGCACGATGCCGCCCGGAACCACATCGCGCGCGAGGTCGACAGCGGCATCGACCGCCAGCGGTTCTTGACCTTCAACCGGCACCACATTGATCGGACGGGGCTGGCGCGCTTCACGAACCACAGCGCCCGCATCGACCATCGAATTAATGGTGACTGGGAAGCAGATATAAACCCCCGAGACACAGACCAGGACATACACCAGCCATCCCCAGATCCCGACGGCGCCATGCATGTCGCGGTTGGTTTTGAGTGTGCTTTTGCCGAACGAGAACTTGAAGGCTTGCTTCAGCTGAGCTTTCCGGGGCCACCACATCACCATCCCCGAGATCCCGAGGAAGGTCATGAACACGCCGAGCCAGCCCACGACCTGGCGGCCGTAGAAGCCGTTCGGAAGCAGCAGGCGGCCGTGCAGGTCGTGCATCATGCGGTCGAACGACATGCCCTGCGGGCGGCCGGGGGCCTGCGCCCTCTCAGTCGAGAGGTCCGCCGGATTGACGTTCACGCGGATCTGGCCGGCGCCGGGCGGGCCCGGGCGGACTTCTTCGCCATCGCGTGCTGGCGCGGCGAAGCGTACGACGGCGTTGGCGCCGGGTTTGCCGGGTGCATCATAGCCCACGAGCCGGGCGCCCTCAGGCGCCATAGGAAGCGCGGCTTGAATGATTTCGGCGATCGGGCGCTGCGGCGCGGAGGCTGCATCAAAACGTTCGGGCAGATGGCCAACCATCTGCACGCTGCCGGAGACGCCAAGCAGCACGAACGGGATCGCGAAGATGATCCCCATCCAGAGATGAATAGTTGAGAGCACCTTCTTGATAGAGAAAGGCGCCGCTGGGGAACGCGTCTGTGTTCCTGATGTGATGTCCGTCATTTTTCCACCGCCAGTAATCTTGCCGTTACGCGAAAAAGCACGGCATGCCCTCCACAGTGCATCCCATGCCTCGTTGAGTTTTTTGCCGCCGAAGAAGGGCGAACGGCGGAGCTGTCCCATAAAAGGGAGGTAAAATGGGCAGCTCCGCCGTTCATAGGCCGGGGTGGCGGTTGTGGAGCCCGGCCTGGAGTTTCAGAAACGCTCCTTAGAAAGTGTAATTCACCGACAGGACAGCTGACCGGCGATCGCCGGGCGTTGCCCAACCGTTGTTACGAATTCGGATGAAGTACTTTTCGTCGAGCAGGTTGTTGACGTTGAGCTGCAGATCGAGATTCTCGAGGACCTGGTAGCTGACCATCGCACGATGCGTCCAATAACCGTCCGTCGTGTAGAGCGCGCCGGACGTGTTGAGATACCAACGGCCTTGATAGGTCGCGCCATAACCGACAGTCACATCGAACGGCAGCGTATAGGTGGTCCAAAGGCTGACGGCGTGATCGGGCACGTTGCCCAGTTCATTCCCCGCTTGCGGGTCCGGAAGCGCGGCCGTATTGCCGCATCCCGTTGCTCCAGGCGTGCGCAAGCAGAAGTCCGAGACGCTGCGGATGATCTCGCTCTTCAAGTAGGTGTAGTTCGCAAACACCATCCAGACCGGCGTGATGGTTCCGGCCGCACCGAGGGCGATCCCATCGACCCGCGCGCTGCCGTCGAGCTGCTGCTCGGGCACGATTGGATCGTTGGACGCCACGCGGAAGTTCGTGCGCGCGTTACGGAACAAAGACCCTGTCAGCGAAAGCTGGTTCTCGAGAAGATTCCACTTCGCGCCGATTTCGTAGTTCTTGGCCGTTTCAGGCTCAACGCTGCAGGTCGCCGCGACGCACGAACCGTTCACCGAAGTCTTCGAGGGCGCCTTCGAGTTGCCGTAAGCGATATAAAGGCTGGCATCCTCGACCGGCTTGTAGACCAGGCCCGCGCGGTACGAGAGGAGATAATCTTCGTTCTCGAACACTTCGCCTTGCGAGGAGAACGTACCCGTCGCCGTGTAGGTCCCCGTCGTATGCGTGCCTTCATTATGCTCGTAACGAACGCCGGCGTTGATTTCGAACTGCGGCGAAAGCTCGGCCGTCTCGAAGAGGTAGAGCGCCTGGTTTCGCAGCGTTCCGTCCTGCGACGCGGCCTGAGTGAAGTTCACTGGACCGGTGTAGGTCGTGTCCGGGCTCGCGATGCTCATATTCGCGTAGGTCGGCGCGACGCCGGCCGTGGAACGCTGGGTGTTGCCGTTGTCGAGCCGGAAAGTTTCGCTCGAAACGCTGACGCCCACCACAGTGGTATGGCGCACCTCGCCGGTCATAAACCGCGAGGTCAGATCGAGCTGGTTGTAGAAGTTCGTATTCTTAGTGTTGCGCGTGGTGCCGCGCGGACCGCTGGGCGTAAAGAAACCAGGCGCGGCGGGCGCTGCGCACGCAAGGCCCGTCGCGACGTTCATGCCGGTGGGGAAAGCGCTGTTCGCCAGGCACCATGTGCCTTGTGGCGGGTTCACGAGCGAGTACTGCGTGACCTGCTGATAACGCGTCAGGTTGCGGACGCTGAACGTTTCGTCGAAGTCATGCGCGAGAATGATGGTGCCCGCATCTACATCGATGCGCTGCACATCCATATTGGCGTAGCCATAATAGTTGCTTGGGTCGGCGCCGGGAATGGCGCCGTCGTTGTAGGGATTTTTGAAGTAGCCCACGCCATATTGCGGCGTGTTGTTATCGTGCTGGTGCATAAAGCTGAACGTCAGACGGGTCGGCGTGCCGAGACCCAGCGCGACCGACGGCGCAATACCCCAGCGCTTGGCCTCTTCAATCTTCCGACCGGGCATGTCCTGCGAATGGCCCATCAGATTGAGGCGGATCGCCGAGGTCTCGGTGATCATCTGATTAGTGTCGACCGTGCCGCGGAAGTAGCTGTCGGTGCCAACGCTGGCCGACAGATTGGTGAAAGCTTCGTCCTTCGGGGTCTTGGACACGATATTGATCGTGCCGCCCACCGAGCCTGAACCGCCATAGACCGAGTTCGCGCCGTTCACGACTTCGATCTGCGCGAGATTGAAAGGATCGGAACGGGTGTACTGAGCGCTGTCGCGCACGCCGTCGACGGTGATGTCGCTATTGGCCGTGAAGCCGCGCAGGTTCACGCTATCGCCGTATCCGCCGCCGCCCTCGCCGGCGCCGAACGTGATGCCCGGCACCGTGGACAGGACTTCACGCAGTGACATGAGATTTTGATCGCGGATCACCGATTCCGGAATCACGGTCACGGTCTGCGGGGTGTCGAGCAGCGGCGCGGTGTACTTCGGGGATTGAGGAACGTCGATTTTATATTCGGCCGGGGCTTCCTCTTCGATGCCGACCGCCGGGACCTGCAAGGGTGCGTTCTGCGCAATGGCCGGTGCGGACAAGAATGCAAGGCTGACCGCGGTAGTGTTTAGCAGCGCCGCAATGTAACCGCGCTCGCCCCGATTGCGCATGTTGCTCTTCGCGAGCGCCGTCCAGGGCATCGTCATCGACGTCATAAAAGTAGTTCCCCTCGAATGTGTGATTCTGTTACGTGAAATTGCGAATCAGTCTTAATGCGAGTGCCTATTAATTGCGATTCTGCGGGCGTGCAAGGGGAAAATTGCGCGTTATCAAAATTTTGGATTCTCCTAATCCCATGTTTTGGTGGGGTTTATTGCGGCGGCTGGGCCCCGGCCTTAGAAATATCATAGGTGACACTGATTCGCATTTGCAACAAAATTCGCTGCAAC